>DATCUG010000063.1:0-22935 GCA_036567525.1 Streptosporangiaceae bacterium
TCGATCAGCGCCCGCAGCTCGGCCCGGTGCTCCGGCCGGGTGTCCAGGTACGGCTTGAGGTAGTCGATCTCGGCCAGCACGAACTTGTAGTCCGGGTCCTCCCGTGCGTGCGCCAGGTGCAGCGCGACCAGCTCGAACGCGGTGCGCACGTCGGGCAGCCGGCCGTCCTCGCCCGGCAGCAGCAGCCGGGACTCGGTGAACTCGCCTTGGGTGTCCCACCAGACCGGGTCGTAGTGGAAGTGGCTGACCATCCACATCGTCCAGCCGGTCTCGGCGGCCCGGATCTCAGCCGCCAGCTCAGCCCGCTCCCCGTTACCCTCCGCGAGCGCGGTGACCGGCCGGGGGCTGCCCGGCTGAGCCGGCGCGGCGACGTGCACGGCCACCTCGGCGGTCCGCTCTCCGCCCGCTTCCGGGAGTTTCATACCGAACGCCAGCGGCGTGCTGACGGCCGCCCCGTCCACCCGGACCTGAATGGGGGTGCCCGCCTGGCCGGGGCTGTCGTTGCGCACCGTCACGCGGATGATCTGGAGCGGGCGCTGCGCGCTCCCGCCGAACAGCTCGGTCGCCTCAACCGCCGTGATCCGCATTGCTTCATCGTGACACGCACGGCGCTGCCTGGTCAGCCGCCCCGCGGCGCCCGTTCTCCCGCCCACCCCGACCGCAGCGGGTTCCCGCCCCCTTGTCAAAAGACATGTTTCGAAGCTAATATTTCGAAACATGTCTTCCGAAGAACGCCGGCATCTCTCGCTGACCGACCCGCGGATGATGCGGGCCATCGCGCACCCGGTCCGGATGGCTTTGCTTGAGGCCATGGAGCAGGCCGAGTCCAAGACGCTGACCGCTACCCAGGCCAGCGAGCTGCTCGGCGAGTCACCGGCCAACTGCGCGTTCCACTTGCGCACACTGGCCAAGTACGGGTTCCTGCAGGAGGCGGGCGGCGGTCAGGGCCGGGAGCGGCCGTGGCGGCTGGCCTACCGCACGCTGGAGATCGCGCCGCCCTGGCAGGACACCGAGAGCCGGGTCGCGGTCGAAGCCGTGACCACGGTGTGGATCGACCGCTGGCTGGACCGGGCCAAGACGCTGCTCCGGCGGGTGGTCGGCTACCCGGCGGAGTGGCAGGAAGCGGCGATCGCGTCGCAGCGGCGGGTGTATGTGACCGCCGCCGAGGCGAAACAGCTCGCGGACGACATCCACGCATTGTGGGAGCGGTACCGGGACCGGGACGACGACCCGTCGCTGCGCCCGCCGGGCAGCGTGCGCTTCGAGGTGCTGGCGTTCGGCTACCCGGTCGAGGAGCCGCCGGGCGCGGACGGCCACTGACATGGGCCGCCTGTTCCAGCACCGGGACGCGCGCATCTACCTGGCCGGCCAGATCCTGTCCGTGTTCGGCGACCACGCGCTGTGGCTGGCCATGGGCATCTGGGTCAAGCAGCGCACCGGCAGCAACAGCGCGGCCGGCCTGGTGTTCTTCGCGTTCATCTGCGGCACCTGCCTGGCCCCGCTGACCGGGCTGCTGGTGGACCGGGTGCGCCGCCGCCCGCTGCTGATCACCGCCAACCTGGCTTCTGGCGCGCTGGTCTCGGTGCTGCTGGCGGCGGGTGGGTCCCGGTTGTGGCTGATCTACCCGGTCATGTTCGGCTACGGCGCGGGCTACAGCCTGCTCGGCTCGGTGCAGACCGCGCTGCTGCCCGAGTTGCTGCCGGATGACCTGCTCGGTGCGGCCAACTCGGCCTACCAGGTGGCCACGGCCGGGCTGCACGTGATCACCCCGCTGCTCGGCGCGGGCCTGCTGGTGGTGGCCGGCCCGGGGCCGGTGATCGGCCTCGACGTGGCTACGTTCGTGCTGGCCGCGGCGGCCGCCGCCGCGCTCCGGCGGCGTGCCGAGCGGCCCGCGCGCGGCGCCGGGCCGCCGTGGGCCGCGATCACCGCCGGGCTGCGGCACATCGTGGTCACCCCGCTGCTGCGCCGGGTGGTGGCCGCGGTGGTGATCGGGGCCAGCGTGTTCGGCTTCTTCGAGACGGTGCAGTTCGCCGTGGTCGGCACGGGGCTGCACCGGAGTCCGGCCTTCCTCGGCGTGCTCACCGCGGCCCAGGGCGGCGGCGCCGTGCTGGCCGGCCTGCTGGCCGCGCCGGTGCTGGCCCGGACCAGCGAACGGCTGCTGGTCGGCGGCGGCCTGCTCGCCTGCGGGGTAAGCTGCCTGGCCGCGACGACGGGACGGCTCGTGCTGGTGCTGGCGGGTGGCGCGCTGCTCGGTGCGTGCATCGTCTGGATCAACGTCGGCGCGATCACGCTGCTCCAGCGGCAGACCCCGGCTGGGCTGCTGGGCCGGGTGGACGCGGCGGCCAACCTGCTGATCACCCTGCCGCAGGCGGTATCGATCGCGGTGGGCGCGGTTGCCATCGCCGTGCTCGACTACCGCATCCTGCTGGCGGTGATGGCCGTCGTGATGCTGGGTGCCGCCGGTTATCTGGCCCGCGTGCCGTCTTCACCGGCGCGGACGGCAACGCCCGGGTTGGCAACGGCAAGCAATCGAGTGCAGAGATAGATACCATTCCTTGTGATGTGCGTACTGACAGCGCTAGGGAATCGGGGTGGCGAGGGATGGCCGACCCACCAGTGACCTTGAAGGATGTCGCGGCCCGGGCCCGCGTGCACCCGGCCACCGCGTCCCGGGCGCTCAACCCGGAGACCCGGCTGCTGGTCCGCGAGGACACCGCCGCCCGGGTACTGGAAGCTGCCGCCGAGCTCGGCTACCGGCCCAACACGGTGGCCCGCAGCCTGCGCACCCGGCGCTCGCACAGCATCGGGGTGCTCATCCCGGACCTGAACAACCCGCTGTTCCCGCCGATCGTGCGGGGCATCGAGGACCGCCTGGCGGCGGCCGGCTACGTGGCGCTGATCGGCAACACCGACGGGGACGCCGACCGGGAACGGATGCTGTTCGAGCAGATGCGCGCCCGGCACGTGGACGGGCTGGTGCTGGCCACCGTGCACCTGGGCGACCCGCTGCTGGCCGAGTCGGCCCGGGCCGACCTGCCGGTGGTGCTGATGAACCGGCTGGCCGAGGACTACAGCCTGCCCTCGGTCTCGGTGGACAACGAGCGTGGCGTCCGGATGGCCGTGGCGCACCTGGCCCAGCTCGGGCACACCCGGATCGCGCACATCGCCGGGCCGCAGGAAGTGTCCACCGGGCTGGCCCGGTACCGCGGCTTCCTGGCCGCCATGGAAGCGCACGGCCTGCGGGCCGACCCGGAGCTGATCGTGACCGCGCGGGCCTTCTCCATCGAGGAGGGGCACCGCTGCGCGCAGCTCCTGATGCACCGGGACCCCGGCTGCACCGCGGTGGCGGCCGGGAACGACATGCTCGCGGTCGGCTGTTACGCCGCGCTGGACGAGGCCGGGCTGGGCTGCCCGCAGGACATCTCGGTGGTCGGCTTCAACGACATGCCGTTCATCGACCGGCTGCGCCCGCCGCTGACCACCATCCGGTTCCCGCACTACCAGGTGGGCACCGAGGCCGCCCAGCTGCTGCTGGAGCGGATCGCCGGGCACACCGGCCCGGTCAAGGTGCTGTTCCTCGCCCCCGAACTGGTGGTCCGGGGCTCCACCGGCCCGGTCCGCGGCGAGCCCGCGGCCGACCCGGAGCCCGCGGCCGCGGGCGGCCTAGAGGCACACTGAGGAACATTTCGGTATCGATCTGGATCATGTCGGTTGACATCGGGCTGACACGTAGGTCAGGCTTCATGCAAACGATTGTCCTGGCAAGGGGTGACCTGATGGCAGAGCACGGTGACGAACTGCGCCTGGGCTGGCTTGGCACCGGCCGGATGGGTTCTGAACTGGTGCAAAGACTGCTCGCGGCGGGCTGTGAAGTCGCCGTCTACAACCGGACCCGGGCCAAGGCCGAGCCACTGGCCGCGCTCGGCGCCAAGGTGGTCTCCGCACCCGCGGAGCTGGGTGCCCGGGACATCGTGTTTGCCACCGTCGGCACGCCCCAGGATCTGATCGACGCGGTGCTCGGCGACGGCGGGCTCACGTCGGGCGAGGCGTCGCCGCGGGTGCTGGTGGACTGCTCGACCATCTCGGCCGACGTCTCCGGGCAGATCCGCGGGAAACTGGCCGCGCGGGGCACCGACCTGCTGGCCGCGCCGGTGATGGGCAACCCCAAAGTGGCCAGCGTGGGCAAGCTCACCCTGGCCGTATCCGGCCCGCAGGCCGCCTTCGACCTGGCCCGGCCCTATCTCGACCTGCTCGGTGCGGGCGCGACATATGTCGGCGAGGGGGAACTGGCCCGGACGGTAAAGCTTTGCCATAATCTCTTCCTCGGCGTGGTGACCCAGTCGCTGGCCGAAGTGACGATCCTGGCCCAGCAGAGCGGCGTCAGCCGGGAAGCGTTCCTGAGCTGTCTTAACAAAAGTGTGATGGGTTCGCCGTTTACCCGTTACAAGTCGCCGGCCTTCGTCAACCTGGACTTTCATCCGACCTTTACCGCCACCCTGCTGCGCAAGGACTTCGACCTGGGCCTGGCCGCAGCCCGGGAGCACGAAGTGCCGCTCCCGGTGGCGTCACTGGTGCACCAGTTGATCCAGGCGCTTATTGGCCGTGGTTACGGCGAGCAGGATTTCGCTGCCCTGATCGAGCAAGAGGCCCAGTCGGCCGGCCTGCAGTTGGTGAGTGAAAACTCCGACATCTCCGACGGTCTCGACCAACCCGACAGCAGTGAAGCCAATGCAGTACCGTGAGCCACTGTCCCGGCCAGCCCCCCTTGCAGCCACCGGCGCGCCAGCCGGCGCGCCGGCTGTACCTGGCCAATCCACAGGAGATTCCTGAACTGGAAGGAGGACCGGATGAAACCTCACCGCACCCGGTTCTTGGCTGTCCCGGCCGTGGCCGCCGCCGCGGCTATGGTCCTGGCCGCTTGCAGCAGCAACGGCAGTAGCAACTCATCAGGCAACAGCAAATCGCCCATCACTATCGGCACCTCACTGTCGCTGACCGGTGACTTCTCCGCGGACGGCCAGGCCTTCCAGCGGGGCTACAACCTGTGGGCGAGCAACATCAACAGCCACGGCGGGCTGCTCGGCCGCCAGGTCAAGATGGTCTTCGAGAACGACCAGAGCAGCCCGACCACAGTGACCACCAACTACACCAAGATGATCGCCCAGCAGAAGGTGAACTTCGTCTTCGGGCCGTTCTCCACGCTGCTCACCGTGCCGGCCGCCAAGGTGGCGGCGCGCTACGGTTACGCGTTCCCCGAAGGCGCGGGCGGCGGGCCTGCGGTCTACGCGCTCAACCTGCCGAACGTCTTCTCGGTCAGCCCGCCGGTCGCCGACCAGCTGGTGCCGTTCGCCAACTGGGTGGCCTCATTGCCGGCCAGCCAGCGCCCGAAGACGGCGGCCTACCCGCAGGTGAACGACCCATTCGCCGACCCGATGACGCAGACCGCCCAGGCCATCTTGCAGAAGGCCGGGGTCAAGACGGTTTACTCGAAGGTCTTCCCGGCGGAGAACCCGGACTACAAGGCGGGCGCCGACGCGGTGGCGGCCACCGGGGCGCAGATGGTCGTGCTCGGCTCGGTGGACGTGCCCACCGCCAACGCGTTCATCACGGCGTTCCGGCAGCAGCACTACAACCCGAAGATCTTCGCCGCGTCGGCGGGCCCGGACCAGGGCCAGGCATTCCTGAGCGCGGTGGGGGCGAAGAACGCCACCGGGATCATGGTGCCGAACGGGTGGTACGGCGGCGAGCCCAACCCGCTCAGCCAGGCCATGGTCAAGGCCTACATCGCCAAGTACGGCGGCACCGCGTCGGACATCAACGCGGACGTGGCCGAGGGCTACTCGGTGGGCGAGACGCTCGCGGCTGCGGTCAAGGCGACCAAGAGCCTGGACAACTCCAAAATCATCCACTACCTGCACAGCGGCGTGACGATCCAGACCGTGCAGGGGCCCGCCAAGTTCGCCAGCAATGGCATGAACGTGGTGGCGTCGAAGTTCATCTTCCAGTGGCAGAACGGCAGCAAGTTCGTCCAGGTCCTGCCGACCAACGCGACCGGCGCGGTGCCGATGGTCAACCCGAAGCCCAACTGGCCATAGCTGAACTGGGCTTCTTCTACCTGAGGATGCGGTGTGCGGAGCGGAAATGGCTGCCCGGCCCACAATCGGCCAAAACTGCGCCATTGTGAGCCGGCCAGGGCATACGGTTCCGGTGCATGCCATTTGCGCTCCGCGCACCGGGGTGCCCCGCGCTCGCGGCTGGGCACTCCCGGCACCGCCATCCGAAGGGAGAAGCCCGTTGAGGATCCACCAGGCCAGATTAGGGTCGCTGGCCGCGGCCAGCGCGGTGGCCGCGCTGACCGTGGCCGCCTGCGGGAGTACCACCGCCAGCAGCGGCAGCAGCGGGGCGGCGCCGGTGACAGTGGGCATTTCACTGCCGCTGACCGGCTCGTTTTCCGCCGACGGTATCGCGTCCGAGAAGGGGTATCAGCTGTGGGCCAGCGACGTGAATGCCGTTGGCGGGCTGCTCGGCCGGCCGGTGCGGCTGAAGATCCTGAACGACAACAGCAACCCCGATACGGTCAGCAAGGACTACACCACGCTGATCACCCAGGATCACGTGGACCTGACCTTGGCCCCGTACTCCACGTTGCTTACCGACAATGCCGCGAAGGTCACCGCCCGGTACCACTACGCGCTGGCCGCCGGATCGGCCAGCGGCGGCTTAGTCTTCCAGCTCGGGGATCCGTACTTGTTCAGCGTGAGCCCGCCGGTCGCGGACCAGATGGTGCCGTTCGCCGACTGGGTGCTGTCGCTGCCGCCCGGCCAGCGGCCGGCCACGGCGGCCTACCCGATGGTCGAGGACCCGTTCGCCGACCCCCCGGTGCAGACCGCGGCCGGCATCCTGGCCCATGGCGGGGTCAAGACCGTGTATTACTCGCACCACCCGGTCACCCCGAACGCGACGGACTCGAATCTGGTCCCGATCGCGAACCAGGTGGCGGCCAGGAATCCGCAGGTCGTGGTGCTCGGCACCATTGACGTGCCGAGCCTGCTGACGTTCATCCGCACGTTCGAGGCCGATCACTTCACGCCGAAGATCATGATCGCGGCGTCCGGCCCGGACCAGGGTGAGGAGTTCCTGCACCACGTGGGCGTGGCCGCGTCCGAGGCGATCATGGTGCCGGATGGCTGGTATGGCGGTGAGCAGAACGCGCTGAGCCACGTCATGGTGCAGGACTACATCGCCAAGTTCGGCGGCACCACCAACGACATCAACGCCGATGTGGCCGAGGCCTACTCGGCGGGCGAGACGCTGGCCGCCGCGGCCACCGCGACCAGGACGCTGAACAACGTCACCATCGCCAGGTACCTGCACACTCACGTCGTGCAGACCGCGGAAGGCCCGGCCAAGTTCACCAACGTGGGCGAGAACCCGCTCAGCAAAGTGTTCATTTTCCAGTGGCAGAACAGTCAGTTCGTTCAAGTACTGCAGAACGGGTCGACGCATTCGGACAACATCGAGCGCGTCAAACCCGCGAACTGGGCGGCCTGACCGGCTAGCCGGGTGCATTTGACTATCAGGATGAAGGGCATGATTCAAGGATGGGACGCGAACTCACCCAGGCCATCGTGGACGGTATTCTCGGTGGTGGTGTTTACGCGCTGATGGCGGTCGGGCTGACGCTGATTTTCGGCGTGCTCGATATCATCAATATTGCCCAGGGCATCCTGGTGGTGCTGGGTGCGTATCTCAGTTATGTGCTGTCGGTGCATCTGCACCTTGACCTGTTTGTGGGCCTGCTGGTGACCGTCCCGGCCATGTTCCTGGTCGGGATCGCGATCCAGTGGGCCTTCATCAGGCCGCTGCGCGGCCGGGAGCGCGTCTCCATGTCGCTGCTCGCCAGCTATGCGGTAGCGATCATCCTCGAGGGGGTGCTGTACCTCATCTTCGGCTCCAACTATGTGAACCTGAACGCCTCGTACGTCCAGTCGGGGCCGAAGGTGTTCGGCTTCTACCTGGACTACATCTACATCTACGGGTTCGCGCTGGCCGTGCTGCTGGTCGTGGGCATCTACTTCATGCTGTACCGGACCCAGTTCGGCCGGACCATCCGGGCCACCATGCAGGACCAGACGGCGGCCCGGATCGTCGGCATCAACGTGAACCGGGTGCAGATGCTCACGTTCGGCGTCGGCGTAGCCGTCACCGCGGTGGGCGGCATGGTGTTCGGCGCCACCGGGGGCGGGTTCAACCCGAACACCGGGTATGACCTCATCTCCCGGCTACTCGCCATCATCATCCTGGGCGGCATGGGCAGCATCGCTGGAGCCATGCTGGCCGCCATCTTCATGATCACGCTGGAGGCGGTGGTCGACGTCGTCTGGTCGCCCAGCTGGTCGGTGGTGGTGTTCTACGGCGCGCTGGTGCTGGTGCTGGCCATCCGGCCACAGGGCGTGCTCGGCAAGAAGGAGGCGAGGGCCCAATGACGAGGGGCATGCTGATCCGGCTGGGCAGCCTGGCCGTACTGCTCGTCATCGCGGTCATCTTCCCGCTGGTCATCACGAACGCGCTGTACACCCAGTTCGCCGTGGACACGCTGATCTTCGTGGGCGCCGTGACCGCGTGGAACATGTTCTCCGGGTTCTCCGGCTATATCTCGCTGGGTCACGCGGTGTTCTTCGGCACCGGGGCCTACACGGTGGGGCTGCTGACCACGCACTGGAAGGTGATCGGCGGCACGATTTTCGCGCTGCTGCCGCTGGGCGGGCTGGCCGGGGCGGTGGTCGCGGTGCCGTTCGGGCTGATCGCGCTGCGGGTGCGGCGGCACACGTTCGTGGTCATCACCATCGCGATCTTCTTCATCTTCCAGCTGATGGCCTACAACCTCGCCTTCACCGGCGGGAACCAGGGCCTCAGCACACCGTTCTTCCTGTGGAACGCGGCCGACTACAACAACCCGTTCTACTACGTCGCGCTGATCATCGCGGTGGGCACGATCGTGCTGGCCTGGCTGATCCGGAACTCCCGGTTCGGCCTCCGGTTGCTGGCCATCCGGGACGACGAGGACCGGGCCCGCGGGCTCGGCGTCCGGACCATGCGGACCAAGCTCAGCGCGTTCATCATCTCCGCGTTCATCACCGGGATGATCGGCGGGCTGTGGTGGTTCTTCATCGGCCAGGCTCTCCCGGAGACGGTGTTCGACCCGAACTTCGACCTTTCCGTGGCCCTGATGGGTTTCCTCGGCGGGTTCGGCACGCTGGCCGGGCCGGTGCTCGGCGCGCTCATCCTGGAGCCGCTGCAGCAGTGGGAAGCGATCACGTACACCAACGGCTTTGTCGCCGAGGTCTCGCTGGGCGCGATCTTCCTGGCCGTGATCCTGCTCCTGCCCCGCGGCATCATCCCGACCGGGAAAGATCTGCTGACCCGGTGGCAGGCGATCCGGGAGCGCCGCGGCCAGCCCACGCCGGGCGGCGCGGCCGCAGCGGCCAGCGCGCCGTCCAGTGATCCCGGCGCCAGGACGGGGAGCGTGCGATGAGCGTGCTGCTGCGCACCGAAGCGGTGAGCAAGGCGTTCGGCGGGGTGCAGGCGCTGAGCGAGGCCTCGATCGAGGTGGACGAGGGCAGCATCACCGGCCTGATCGGCCCCAACGGGTCGGGCAAGACCACGCTGTTCAACGTGATCACCGGCTACGAGCGGGTGGACGACGGCCAGGTCTACCTGGGCGGCAGGCAGATCACCAACGCCGCGCCGGACAGGGTGTTCGCGGCCGGCATCGGCCGCACCTTCCAGCTCACCCGGGTGTTCTCCCGGCTCACCGTGATGGAGAACATGATCGTCGCCGCCCAGCACCAGGAGGGGCGACAGGGCCGGCTGCGCAACCCGCTGGCCCGGGCCGGCGGCCCGGCCACCCGGCGCCGGGCCATGGAACTGCTCGAGTTCACCGGCATCGCCCACCACGCGGGCGCGCTGGCCGAGACGCTGTCCTACGGCCAGCGCAAGCTGCTCGAACTGTCCTACGTGCTGATGGCCAGCCCGTCGATCGTGCTGCTGGACGAGCCGGCCGGCGGGGTCAACCCGACCCTGATCACCATGATCGCGGACCGGATCCGGCAGCTCAACCAGCAGGGCACCACGTTCCTCATCGTGGAGCACAACATGGATTTCGTCATGGGACTGTGCGACAAGGTCACCGTCCTGGACTACGGGACCGCGGTCGTCTCCGGGCCACCCAGCGTGGTCCGCACCGACCCCAAGGTCCTGGATGCCTATCTGGGCACTGCGGAGGACACCGATTGATATGGTGACCTGCCCACATTCGGCCAAAACGGCGCCAATGTGCGGCGGCCAGGGCATACGGTGCCGGTGAACGCCATGTGCGCACCGCGCACCGGGGCACCCGCACGGAATCGCCGGCTGCCCCCGCATGCCCACGAGAAGGGGGAAACCCGATGAGGATCGACCGCCCCAGGATTACCTGGCTGGCTGCCGCCAGCACGGCGGCCGCGCTCGCGCTGGCCGCCTGCGGCGGTGGCGGAGGCACGGCCAGCACCAGCACCAGCAGCGCCGGGGGGCAGCCGATCACGGTGGGCATCTCGCTGCCGCTGACCGGGCAGTTCTCCGCGGACGGCATCGCGACTGAACACGGATACCAGCTCTGGCAGAGCGACGTCAATGCCAACGGCGGCCTGCTCGGCCGGCCGGTGCAGCTGAAGATCATGAACGACAAGAGCGACCCGACCAAGACGGGCTCGGACTACACCACGCTGATCACCCAGGATCACGTGGACCTGACGCTGGCCCCGTTCTCCACCCTGCTCACGGTGAACGCGGCGCAGACCACGATGAAGTACAAGTACTCACTGCCCGCCGGCTCGGCCACCGGCCCGGCCGTCTTCAGCCTGAAGGACCCCTACCTGTTCAGCGTCAGCGTGCCGGACGCCACCGAAATGCAGCCGTTCGCCCAGTGGGTGGCCACGCTGCCGGCCGGCAAGAAGCCGACCACCGCGGCCTACCCGATGGTGAGCGACCCGTTCGCCGACCCGCCGGTGAAGGCCACCGAGACATACCTGTCGGCGCATGGCGTGCACACGGTCTACGCCACCGACCCGAACCATGCGGTCACCCCGAACGCGACCGACTCGAACCTGATCCCGATCGCGAACGCGGTCGCGGCCAAGAAGCCGCAGCTTGTCGTGCTCGGCACGGTGGACGTGCCCAGCCTGCTCGCGTTCGTGCACGCGTTCCAGAACGCCAAGTTCACCCCGCAGATCATGATCGCGTCGTCCGGCCCGGACCAGGGCGAGGAATTCCTGCACCACATCGGGGTGGGCAACGCCCAGGCGATCATGGTGCCGAATGGCTGGTATGGCGGTGAGCAGAACGCGCTGAGCCACGTCATGGTGCAGGACTACATCGCCAAGTTCGGTGGCACCACCAACGACATCAACGCCGATGTGGCCGAGGCGTACTCGGCGGGCGAGACGCTGGCCGCCGCGGTCACCGCGACCGGCAGCCTGAGCAACTCCGATATCGCCAGGTACCTGCACACGCACACCGTGCAGACGGTGCAGGGCGACGCCCAGTTCGACTCGATCGGCGAGAACACCAAGGCGCTGCACCAGGCGTTCATCTTCCAGTGGCAGAACAGCCAGTTCGTCCAGGTGCTGCCCACGCACCCGGGGCCGCCCGCACTGGCGGTCAAGCCCAGCTGGGGCTGATACATGACGACTGCGGAGGACACCGATGACATCCCCCTCGGCTGACACCACCTCGCCCGCCCTGCTCGTCCAGGACGTGGTAGCCGGTTACGGTGGCGGCGATGTGCTGCATGGGGTGACCATGCAGGTGGCCGAGCGCGGCATCACCTGCGTGGTCGGCCCCAACGGAGCAGGCAAGTCCACCTTGCTGGGCAGCATCTGCGGGCTGCTCAAGCCGCGGCTCGGCCAGGTCACCCTGCGCGGCGAGCGGCTGTCCGGCAAGACCCCGCGCCAGGTGCTGGACATGGGCGTGGTGCTGGTGCCGCAGAACCACAGCCTGTTCCGCGAGATGACGGTGCGGGAGAACATCGTGCTGGGCGGCTACATCCTGCGCGAGCGCGGGCTGGCCGACCGCCGGCTGGCCGCCGTGCTGGAGATGTTCCCGCAGGTGACCGAGTGGCTGGGCAAGAAGGCGGGCAGCCTGTCCGGCGGCCAGCAGCGGCTGGTCGAGTTCGCCCGGTGCCTGATGCTCGACCCCAGCCTGGTCATCCTGGACGAGCCGTCCATGGGACTGTCCCCGAAGGTGCTCAAGTCGGTGTTCGACGCGGTCCGGATGATGAACGCGCAGGGCAAGACGATCCTGCTGGTGGAGCAGAACGCGCGGGCCGGGCTGCGGCTGTCCACGCACGGCGTGGTGCTGGAGAACGGCCAGGTCCGGCTGTCCGGCACCGGCCAGGAGGTGCTCAACCACCCGGAGATCGGCGCGCTGTACCTGGGCGGCGCGGTGTCCGACAAGGAAACCCCGGAGACGAAGGCCGCCGAGCAGCGGGCGGCCGAGCCAGAACCGCGGTCGCCGGCGAACGGCTCTGGGTCCAACGGAACTGTGTCAAACGGCACCGCGTCAAACGGCACCGCGCCGGGAGCCGCCCGTTGATCATCGACGCGCACCGCCACGTCATCGTCCCGGAGATCACCGCGCGCGGCGTGCCGGAGGCGTGGCGGCCGTCCCTCCGCCGGGCGGACGGACGGAGCGTGGTCAGCTTCCGCGGCCGGGAGATCAACTCGGTGCTGGGTGAGTTCAGCGATGTGGACGTCATGCTGGCCGAGGCGGCCGCCACCGGCGTCGATCACCTGCTGCTCTCGCCGTGGATCAACCTGGTCCCGGTGGACGCGGCCGCTGGCGACGCCCAGCTCGTCTGCCAGGTGCAGAACCAGGCGCTGGCCGGGCTGGCTACGTCCCATCCGCAGCTCAGCGCGGTCGGCGCGGTGCCGCTGCAGGACCCGGAGCTGGCCGGCCGGGAGCTGCCCGGCCTGCTCGCCGCCGGGCTGGCCGGCGTGGAGGTGCCGTCCAGCGTGGCCGGCCGGTACCTGGGCGATGACCACTTCCTGCCGTTCTGGGACGCGGCGGCGGGCACCGGCGCGCTGGTGTTCATCCACCCGACCACCCGCGGCTTCGGCATCGGGGCCCTGGATGACTACTACCTGTGGAACTCGGCCGGCAACCCGCTGGAGACCGCGGTGACCGCCGCGCACATCGCGATGGCCGGGGTGCTGGAGCGGTTTCCGGGGCTCCGGGTGCTGCTGGCGCACGGCGGCGGCGCGCTGCCGGTGCTGCGCGGCCGGCTGCGCCGGGCCCACGCGGTCCGGCCGGAGGCGGCCGCCCGGACCGGGCACGGCCCGGACTGGTCGCTGCGCCGGTTCTACTACGACAGCGTGACCCATGACGCCGCGCTGCTGGCCGACCTGGTCGGCTACGCCGGCCCGGAGCAGATCCTGCTCGGCTCGGACCAGCCGTTCGACATGGGCAGCGACAACTGTGTGGCCGAGGTGCGCGCGCTTGGCCTGGACGGCGGCGAGGACCTGATCCTGGGCGGCAACGCCGGGCGGCTGCTGGCCATGGCCGATGCCTGAGCGGGATCATGCCGGCAGGCTGCTCGCCGCGCTGCTGGCCGAGCACGGGGTGCGGCATGTGTTCGGGGTGCCCGGCGGGCAGACGCTGGCCCTGTACGACGGCATCCTGGACCAGGCCGGGCTGGCCCACGTGCTGACCCGGGACGAGCGCTCGGCCGCCTACGCGGCGGACGGTTACGCCCGGGTGACCGGCCAGGTCGGCGTGTGCGACGCCACCGTCGGGCCCGGCGCGGCCAAGCTGCCGTCCGGGCTGAGCGAGTCGCTGTGCGCCTCCGTCCCGGTCGTCGCGCTGGTCAGCGACCTGCCCGCGCGGCTCGCCCCGCACCGCTACCGTGGCGCCGCGTCGCAGGCCCTGGACCAGGCCGGCCTGCTCGCCCCGGTCACCAAGTGGCAGGCCACGGTGCCCACCGCGGACGTGCTGCCTGCCCTGGTCCGGCAGGCGTTCCGGGTGGCGGCCAGCGGCCGGCCAGGGCCGGCCGTGCTGTTCCTGCCCCAGGACGTGCTGGACGGCCCGGCCGGCCTCGGCGCGGAGCGCCGATCGGGACCTCAGCCCGCACGGCCGGCTTCGCCGGCCTCGGCCGGAGGGCGATCGGGGGGTTCCGGGGGGTCGTCCCCCCGGGCCAGCACCGCCCGGTTCGGCCGGTTCCCGCCGTTCCGGCCGGTGCCGGAGCAGGCCGACCTGGCCGCCGCGGCGGCCGTGCTGCGCGCCGCGCAGCGGCCGTTCATCCTGGCCGGCGGGGGAGTCCAGCACTCCGGCGCCGGGGCCGAGCTGACCGCGCTGGCCGAGCGGGCCAGCGCCGCGGTGGGCAGCACGCTGTCCGGCAAGGGGGTCATCGCCGAGGACCACCCGCTGAGCGTGGGCGTCACCGGGTCGATGGGCACCACCGCGGCGGCGGCCGCGTTCGCCGAGGCCGACGTGGTCCTGCTGGCCGGCTGCAAGGCGGGCAGCGGGGCCACCTACGGCTGGACGCTGCCCCACCCCGGCCAGGCCGTGCTCCAGCTCGACCTCGACCCGGCCGAGCTGGGCCGGGCCTTCCCGCTGCGCGCCGCGCTCCTCGGCGACGCGCGGGCCGGGCTGGCGGCGCTGCTGGCGGCCCTCGATGACGACGCCGGGGCGGCGCAGCCGGACCGGTCTGCGTGGCGGGACCGGCTGGCCGGGCTGACCGCGGCCTGGCGGGCCACCCGGGACGCCGAGCGGGGCAGCGGCCAGCAGCCGATCGCGCCGCAGCGGGTACTGGCCGAGCTGGAGACCGCGCTCGGCCCCGGCGACGTGCTCATCTGCGACGCCAGCCTGGCCAGCGGCTGGGGCGGGGTATACCTGGAGCAGCGCCACCCGGGCCGCCGGGTGCTCTGCCCGCGCGGCCAGGCCGGGCTGGGCTACGCCCTGCCCGCCGCCATCGGCGTGGCCACCGCTGGGCACCGCACCGTCGTGCTGACCGGCGACGGCGCGCTCGGCTACGCGGCCGGCGAACTGGCCACCGTGGCCGAACTCGGCCTCCCGGTCACGGTGATCGTGCTGAACAACCGGTCCCTCGGCTGGATCCGCTGGTACCGGCGGATCACCTTTGGCCGCGGCTGGGAGGACGACGACTTCGCCGACGTGGCGTTCGGTGACATCGCCCGGGGGTTCGGCCTGAACGCGGCGCGGGTCAGCGAGCCCGGCCGGCTGGCCGGTGCGCTGCACGATGCGCTGGCCGGCCCGCCCGCATTGCTGGACGTGGTCACCGACGCCTGGCAGACCCCGATCACCGCGCACCGTAACGCTGTCTCTCTCGGCGCGGAGCGCCGGCCGGGGGGCTCCGGGGGGTCGTCCCCCCGGGCTAACACTGGATATGGAGGCTGAGCCTGTGCCGCGTCATCCCGACCGCCAGCTCGAGCGGATGGCCCAGCCGGAGGCGGCCCGGCTGCTGGCCGCCAGCGGGGTGGCCGTCGTGGCCACCGGCAGCGTGGAACAGCACGGCGGTCACCTGCCGCTGGGCACCGACGCGTTCGCCGCGCTGTCGGTGGCCGAGCGGGTCGCCGAGCGGCTGGACACCGTGGTCGCCCCGCTCGGCCCGGTCGGCGTGGCGCACTACCACCTGGCCTGGCCGGGCACGCTGTCGCTGCGGCCCAGCACGCTGGCCGCGGTGCTGACCGACGTGTGCGGCGGCCTGGCCGCCGCGGGCGCCCGCCGGATCGTGGTGGTGAACTGGCACGAGGGCAACTCGGCCACGCTGCGGCTGGGCGCCGACGCGGCCCAGCAGCAGCACGGGGTGCAGGTGGTGCTGGCCGAGGCGCACGTGATCACGCACACCAGCTTCCCGGCCGAAATGGAGTTCACCCACGCCGGGTCGATGGAGACCGCCGCCGTGCTGGCCTACGAGCCCGGCCTGGTCCACCTGGACCGGGCCACCGAGCCAGCTGAGCGGGCCGCCGGGGAGGCCGCGCACGGGCTGTTCCGGCAGCCTGACGTGTACCCGGTGCTGCGCGACTTCCACCAGGTGGCGGACACCGGCTGGTACGGCCGCCCCGAGCTGGCCGAGGCGGGCCGGGCCGAGGAGATCGCCGAGGCGGTGGCCGATCACGTGGTGCGCCGGGCCCGGGAGATCTGGGCCGCGCTGGGGGAGGCCTGATGAGCACGATGCGCGCCGCGGTGCTCCGCGAGTTCGGCCAGCTCACGGTCGGGGAGGTAGAGCGGCCAGAGCCCGGCCCGGGCGAGGTGCTGGTCCGGGTGCGGGCGTGCGGCATCTGCGGCACCGACCTCAAGATCGTCAACGGCGCGTATCAGGGCACCTGGCCGCCCGCGCTGCCGTTCATCATCGGCCACGAGTGGTCCGGCGAGGTGGCTGCGCTCGGCCCGGGCGCTGAGGGCCTAGATGCTGAGCGGAGCGGGCTGCAGCCCGGGGACCGGGTGGTGGCCGAGAACCACACCGGCTGCGCGAGCTGCCCGATGTGCCGGTCCGGCCGGTACAACCTGTGCGAGCGGGTGCGCGAGCCCGGATTCAAGCTATACGGGCACACCGCCCCCGGCGCGCTGGCCGAGTACGCGGTCCGCCCGGAGGTGGCCCTGCACCGGGTGCCTGACACGGTCAGCGAGGTGTCCGCCGCCCTGGTCAACCAGGGCGCGCTCACCGTGCACGCGGCCCGCCGGACCGGCCTCGGCGCCGGGGACAGCGTGGCCGTGTTCGGCCCCGGGCTGCTCGGCCTGCTGATGATCCAGGTCGCCCGGGCCGCCGGGGCCACCGACGTGATCATGGTCGGCCGGGGTGGCCGGCTGGCCACCGCCCGCGAGCTCGGCTGCACCGCCGTGGTCGACTATGAGCAGGCTGACCCGGTGGCCGGCATCCGCGCGGCCACCGGCGGCCGCGGGGTGGACCACGTCTACGACTGCTCCGGGAACACCGCGGTCGTCGCCCAGGCGCTGGGCGCGGCCCGGCGCGGCGGGTCGGTGGCGCTGCTCGGCCTGGCCGGTGGCGCGCTGGCCGAGCTGCCGGTGGACCGGGTGACCCTCGACGAGCTCAACGTGCTCGGGGTACGTTCGAGTCCGAATGCATACCCTGCCATGATCTCCCTGCTGGCTTCGGGTGCGATCCGCACCGGGCCGCTGACCGCGGACCGTTACCCGCTGTCTGATGTCGCCGCGGCGTTCGGTGCGCTCGCCCGCCGGGAGTCCATCCGCCCGATCATTACCATGCCGCCGTCCTAGCCCGGGGCGGCCGAGGAGTTCCCGATGCCAGTGGTCCGTGATCCCGGCGACCTGCCGGCCCGGCAGGGTGCGGGCTGGGCTGAGCAGGCCTGGGCCGGCCCCCAGGAGTTAGGTGCCCCGGTGCAGATGCAGGCCTGGCGCTGGTCGCTGGCCCCGATGGCGGCCAGCCCGCCGATCGGGCTGGGCGCCCCGGAGGGCCTGCTGTATGTCATGGCCGGGGCCGGGACCGCGGAGGTGGCCGGCGGCCGGTTCGCGGTCGGCCTGGAGAACGTGCTGTGGCTGGGCGGCTGCCCGGAGATCACGCTGCACGCCGGGGCCCGCGGTCTCGGCGTGCTGATCGCCCAGGCGCCGGGGCGGGGCCGCGCGGCGGGCCGGGGACGGCCCGAGCTGTTCACCGCGGCCGATCTGCCGCACCTGGTGTCCACCCGGGACACCCGGGACCGGCTGGATCTGGTCACCGACGCGGTGCCGGTGGGGGCCCAGCGGATCCGTGCGGACCGGGTGGTGTACCGGCCGGGGGACAGCGCGGCCGCGCACTTCCACGCGGGCTGCCATCACGTGTTCTGCGTGCTGGCCGGGGAGGGCCTGCTGTGCACCGACCGGGCGGTGAGCCGGCTCACCGCCGGGATGAGCGCGCTGGTCGGCCCGGGCGAGTTGCACTGGCTCGTCAACGACAGCGACGCGGACTTCGCATTCGTCGAGTTCTGGGCGCCGCCGCCCGCGGACACGGTGTGGCCGGTGCCCGGGGACCGGTGCACCTGGGCGCCGGTCAGCTGAACATCCCGGAGGATTGAGCATGGAGTACATCAAGGCGGAAGCGAAGCAGGCGGCCCGCCAGCGCTGCACCGGGCTGTGGGCGGCCATCACCGCGCCGTTCGACGCGGCCGGCGAGCTGAATGTGCCGGCGCTGCGCCGCGACCTGGACCGGCTGACCGGCCGCCTGCACGTCGACGGCATCTTCTGCGGCGGGGTGATGAGCGAGTTCTGGTCGCTGACCGGCAGCGAGAAACGCCGCCTGGCCGAGGTCGTGGTGGACGCCACCCGGGGGATCTGCCCGGTCATCGCCCAGACCGGGCACACCTCCGCGCAGCAGGCCATCGAGCTGACCAGGCACGCGCAGAAGGCGGGCGCGGACTTCGCGGCGCTGATCAACCCGTACTACCCGGCCGCCTCCGAGGAGGGCCTGTACCGCTGGTTCCGGCAGGTGTGCGGGGCGGTGGACATCGGGATCTGGCTGTTCGACACGGCCTACTCCGGGGTGTCGCTGTCGCTGGACCTGGTCGAGCGGCTGGCCGCCATCGACAACGTGTGCGGCATCAAGGTCGGCCGGGACCACGCGCACTACCTGCGGGTGCTGGACCGGGTCGGCGGCCAGATCATGGTGTGCGAGCCGCACGAGGGCACCTGGCTGGAGAACATGCGCGAGCACGGCCAGCGCTGCTTCATCTCCTCGGCCGCGCCGTACCTGTACCAGACGCCGGAGTGGCAGCCGATGCGGGAGTACACCAGGCTCGCCCTGGACGGCGACTTCACCGCGGCCAGCCAGATCGCCGGCACCCTCGACCCGGTGCGGGCGGTGGCGGCCAAGTGGCTGCACGGCAAGCCGCGGCGGGCCGACGCGCTGGCCTCGATCAAGGCGTGGGCCGGCCTGGTCGGCATGTCCGGCGGCCCGGTCCGGCTGCCGGTGCTGCCGCACACCGAGGCCGAGGTGGACGAGCTCGCCGCCGACCTGGCCGCGGTCGGGCTGCTGCCCGGCAGCGGCACCTCAGCCCGGGTGCTCCGGAACGGCCACCGGCCCACCCACCGCTGAGCCCATCACCGCGGCCGGGTCGTGGCCCAGGTCGGACAGCATGACGATGACCGCGTTGCGCCCGGGCGCGCCGGTGATGGACCCGCCCGGGTGGGTCGAGCCGCCGGTCTGGTACAGGCCGGGGATGGGCATCCGGTGCGCCGCCCAGCCGGGCACGGGCCGGAGCGGGCCGCTGAACGCGGGGCCCCGGTTGCCGCCGTGGAACGCGCCGTGGATCATGTGCGGGTTCAGCTCCTCGATGTCCGCCGGGGACTTGACCAGGCTGGCCAGGATGGCCTCGTCGGGGAAGTCCGCTACCTGGCGCAACCGGTCCAGCTGGTGCTGTGAGTGGTCGTGTTTGAGCTGTGCCCAGCCGCCCGGGCCGGGCTGGTAGACCTGCGGGCTGAGGATCTTCACCGTGTGCTGGCCGGCCGGCGCCCGGCCCGGGTCGGCCAGCGTCGGGGTGGCCACCAGCACGTGCGGCGGGTCGGCGAAGAACCGGCCGGTGCGCAGGTCGGCACCCATCTGGATGAAGTCCTCCGGCCAGCCGGCCAGGCCCGCCGACACCGCCGCGCGCGGCCCGTCCGCCGTCCGGAACTGCGGCGCCGCGGTGGCGCAGTAGTAGGTGGCGAAGCCGGGCACCCCGACGTCATAGGTGTCCACCCCGTAGTGGAACTCCTCCGGCCAGGCCGGCCGGGGCGCCATGTCGCGCAGGTGCTTGATGTGAATGGTGGACAGCACGGCCGTGCCCGCCCGGTACTGGCTGCCGTCGGCGGTCTCGACCCCCACGCACCGGCCGCCGTCCAGCAGCAGCCGGGTCACCCGTTCGTTGCACAGCACCGTGCCGCCGTGATCGGCCAGGTAGCCGGTGAGCGCGGCGGTCAGCTGCCCGGAGCCGCCGATCGGGATGGACCAGCTGCGCTGCTGGCGGCCGAACGTCTGCGCGTAGGGCAGCACCCCGGAACCCGGCTCGTCCACCGGCTGGAACACCTGGAACGCCATCCAGAGCAGGAAGGCCTGGATGTGCCGGCTTTCGAACTCGTGCTGTACGACCTGGACCGCGGACAGCTGGCGCCGCCGGGCCCAGATCTGGCCCTGCGGGTGCCCGGCCAGCCGCGCCTCCAGCGCCGGGCCGTACCCGACCGGGGTGAACTGAGTCTCGCTGAAGATGTGCTTGACCTGGTCGTACTCGTTCAGCAGGCGGAGGTAGGCGGTCGCGTCCGCGGCCGAGAACTGGGCGATCTCCTCGGCCGTGCGGTCCCGGTCCAGCCACATGGTGAGCTGCCGCCCGTCCGGGAACGCCACCTGCTCGACCGGGTCCGGCTCGGCGTAGCGCAGCCCGTAGTCGGCGGCCAGCCCCAGCTCGTCATGGCGCAGCGCCGGGTTGACCCGGATCATGGTGTGCCCGGTGGCGCAGGTGTCGATGCCGAATCCAGGCAGCAGCAGCTCCTCGGTGGCCGCCCCGCCGCCAGGCACCGGCCGTGCGTCCAGCACCAGGCAGCGGTATCCGGCCTTGGCCAGGTAGCACGCGGCGAGCAGGCTGTTGTGCCCGGCCCCGGCCACCACGATGTCGGCGTCGCTGTCGGTCATCCACTGCCCCTTCCCGGCCCGGCTGCAAACCATTGCATTTCGTGATACTGGCACCCCGGCGGGTGCCTGGGCAAGTGCCCGATCTCACTCCCGCCGGGTGACGCCGGGGCCGGGCCGGCCGCCTAACGTCGGCCAAAAACCAGGGAGGACCAGCCATGGCGCAACCAGACACCCTGTACGTGCTGGCCGCGGCGTACGACAGCGTGCCCAGCGCGGTCGAGGACTACGAGGCGGTCAAGGCGCTGTACTACGCGGTGAAGACCTCGCACGAGTTCGACGCGACGGTCATCGCCAAGGACGCCGACGGCAAGGTCAGCATCGTCAAGAAGCATGAGCAGCCAACCCGGCACGGCGCCGCGGTGGGCCTCGGCTGGGGCCTGGCCGCCGGGGTCGCGGCGGCGCTGTTCCCACCGGTCGGCATCCTCGGCGCGCTGGCCGTCGGGGCCGGCGGCGGCGCCGCCATCGGGGCGGTGGCCGGGCATGCGCACGGCGGGATGAGCCGCGGCGATCTGAAGGAGCTGGGCGATACGCTCGACGACGGCACCGCCGGGCTGCTCGTGGTCTACGAGGCCAACCTGGCCGAGCAGGTCGCGGCCAACATCAAGGCGGCCAACAAGATGATCTCCAAGGCCACCGACATGGCCGCGGACCGGCTGGCCGAGGACCTCAAGCAGGCCGACCAGGCGGTCAGCGCGGCTCAGTAGCCAGGTCGCGCAGGGCCGGGCCGGACAGCCGGTTGACGATCCACTCGGACATCTCGGCCGCGCCCAGCGAGGCGTAGAAGCCGCGGGACGGGGTGTTCCAGTCCAGCACGGCCCACTCCAGCCGCGGGTAGCCGCGCTCGACGCAGATCCGGGCCAGCTCGGCCAGCAGGGCCCGGCCCAGCCCGGACCCGCGCAGCTCCGGCCGGACGTAGAGGTCCTCCAGGTAGATGCCGTGGCTGGCCTCCCAGGTGGAGAAGCTCAGGTACCACAGCGCGAACCCGGCCACCTGCCCGTCGTGCTCGGCCACATGCGCGAATACGGCGGGCGGCTCGGCCAGCAGGGCCCGGCGCAGGTCGTCCTCGGTGCCGGTGACGCCGGCCAGCGACCGCTCGTAGCTGGCCAGATCCCGGACCAGCTGGTAGATGGCCGGGATGTCGCCGGGCTGGGCTGGGCGGATCATGCCGGGAACCGGTAACGCAGCCGGAACCGGTCGGCGGCGATCACCACGTCGCCGGTCTCCACCGTCCGCGGGCCGGCCTGATGCGCCCGCTCGATGACCAGCACCGGGGAGCCGGCCGGCAGGCCCAGCACGGCCGCCTCGGCGGACAGCGCCGGCCGGACCGAGATCTCCTCCACGACCTGGTCCACGGTGATGCCGATGGCCTGCATCCGGTCGGTGACGGTGCGGCCCGCGGCGTCGGCGGCGGGCGGGCGGCCCAGGTCCGGCTCGTAGCTGGTGGCCAGCTGCACCGGGGCGCCGTCCGCGCTCATCAGGTACCTGGTCCGGGTGACCGGCTGGTCCCGGTCGGCCAGGCCGAGCCGCCGGGCCACCGGGCCGGGCGGGACGACCCGGTCGGACTGGTATTCCCAGGTCAGCCGGGGCGACGCCGCCTGGTCCGCGTCCCCGGCCAGGTCGGCCAGGCCGAACGGGGAGCCGGGGAAGTGCGGCCGGTCGTGCTCCAGGTGGGCGGGGGCCGGCAGCCGCCGCACGTAGGAGCCGGAGCCCGCCCGGGTCTCGATCAGCCCTTCCGCCGCCAGCACCTGCAGGGCGTGCTTGGCCGCGGTCTCGCCGACCCCGTACTTGGCGATGATCGCGTTGCGCGACGGGACACGGGCCCCCGGGGGGAGCATCCCGCCCCGGATCTGGTCCCGCAGATCGTCCAGCACGCGCAGGTAAACGGCACCCATCGGGGTTATTGTCGCGGACCGGCCGGCAAGCTGTGGGCCCAATCGGCATGCTGTGACCATAGCTTTGCCCAGGTCACTTCTTCTGCGCCAGGATCACCCCGTCGCCGATGGACAGCATGGCCAGCTCCACCCGGCCGTCCGCGATGACCATCTCGTTGAAGTCGCGGATGGCCCGGGCGTCCGGGTCGGGGTCGGGGTCGAAGATCCGGCCGTGCAGGAACGTGTTGTCCACCAGGATGATCCCGCCGCTGCGGGTCCGTGGCACGATCTCCGCCCAGTAGCTGGCGTAGCCGCCCTTGTCCGCGTCGACGAAGGCCAGGTCGATCGGCTCCGCCGCGGGCAGCGCGCGCAGCGTCTCGGTGGCCGGGCCGA
>DATCUG010000064.1:0-5937 GCA_036567525.1 Streptosporangiaceae bacterium
CTGGGTCGAGCGTGATCAGGAGTCATGCGAATTCTCGGGGGACGGCGTTCCGTTCAGCACTGCATACTTTGATCGCCAGCCGGGCACCACGATCACTCTTGAGGGCCGGTGGTCCGACTGGGAGCTACCTGCGGGTGCTTCGGCGACACTCCGCTCGCTCATCCAGCACCTTCGCTAAGCAGCCAAAAACGGCCTAGCCTGGCTGGCCGAGGCGGGCCGTGATCGCCGGGGCCGCCTCGCGCAGCCACGCCTCGGCGCGTGGCAGCTCGTCTTTGGCACCGTCCTCCCAGAGCTTGCGGAACACCGGGTCCAGCTCGGCCGAGGCGCGGGAGTCCTCGTGATAGCGGCGCGCCATGTCGACAGCGAGCGGGGCCAGTTCCGCGCGCTGCCGCGCTGTCATGCCGTAGGCGTCCGCGAACACCGCCACCCGGGGCGGGATGTCCGCGTCCGCGAATGCGGGCGCCCGGTCACGGGGATCGCGCAGCGGCGCCCAGTACCACAACGCGTTCGCGATGTCGTACAGCCGGGTGGTCGGCTTGGCCAGGTCGAAGTCGATTAGTGCGGCGGGCAGCCCGGCGCGGAAGACCACGTTGCCCGGGTAGTAATCGCGATGGCTGACCAGCTCGGCCGGCCCGGTGACCGGGCGGCCCATAGTGGCCGGCGCACCGCCCCACACCGCGTAGGGAACGGCCGCAGTGGCCGTCGCACCGTGTCCCCGATCCGCACGATCCCCTGGGTGACGCCATCGCCGATGAGGAACTCGCCTTCGCTCATCCCGCAGCAGCCTAGCCTCCGCCCAGCATCTGAGCGTGCTACGGAAACGGCACGCCGGGCCCGGGGCGTAGCGGGGGCATCGGCTGCACCGGGTGCCGGCGCGGCCCGGACCACAGAGCCGGGACGGCGTCAATCGCGGCCGCGATCGCGTACGCAGCCTGCTCATAATTGACCCGCCAGCCCACGAAATGGGGCCAGGCCGCCTCCGGTTCCCGCTCGATCGGGAAGTGCACCTCCCGGAGCCTGCCGACGGCCTGCAGGAACTCGGCGTAGCTGAGGCTGATCCCGGCACCCGGGGCGGGCTCGGCAGGCACCTCGATGCCCATGGACTGGGCCACTTCGGAGAAGCACACCAGCCCGCTACGCAGGCACAGCCGGGCCGGAAGGGCGGGCGCCGCCAGCGGGCACAGCGAGAGGTACAGGGCGGCCGAGTCGAGCACGGCCAGCAGTGACGTCACCCAGGACGCCTCGTGGCTGGGCGAGCGGAACCATACCAGCGGCAGGTACGTGACGTGGCTTTCGGTGATGTCCGCCGCCCAGCGCTCCCACTCGTTGTAGAAGCCGGGCAGGGTATCCAGGGCCGAGGTGCCCGAGCCGAGCGCGTAGTGGGTCCTGGCCAGCAATTCCGGCCCCCACGACGGTGACCCGGCGCGGGAGTTCAGCAGCGCGATCTCGTTCTCACGCCGGTTGAAGGCGGAGTACAGCGCCGGGAGATAGGCGATCTGCAAGGTGATCGTGATCAGGCCAGCCATCGCGGCTGTGTCCAGGGCAGCGGTCTCGAACAACCCATGTGCATCCGGCGAGCCGAAGGTCCACAGCGCCGGGCCGACGGACCTGAACGCAGTGCCGATGCGGCCGGTCACCGGCCAGACCAGCAGGGCATAGCCGACATAGAAGGAGCCCAGCCAGACCGCCAGCTGGCCGAGCAGGATGACCGCCGCCTGGGCGGCCAGAATCCGGTCGCGCCACCGGTAATTCCGCACCGGCCAGACGATCAGCCGAAAGATCCCGTTCACGGCGCTGGCCACCAGCCGCGTCAGCCTGCTCCCGGATTTGCGCGGCACGATGACGGTTCCGACCACGCTTGCTACCGTGCCGAGTACCAGCAGCGCTCCGGCGGCCGCCGCGATGTCACGTACCGCGCTCGGGGCTACCATCAGCCATCCCTAGTCACTGTTGGGCGGAGTCGTGCTCCGGTCAGGTCAGCTGACCGTGCCTAGCAGCGCAGGGCGCAGGTGGGTGCAGGCCCAGGCGGCCAGTGTGGTCGGCGTCGTGGTGACGATACTGCGCTTGTCCTCGGCCACGAAGTCCGCGCACATTACCGCTGACATCCCGGCCATGCCATCGACCTGCTTCTCGCCGAATCCCGCCGACCGCAGCGAATTGCGCAGGCTCTGCTCAGATATCGTTCCGGCCCGGACCTGATGGCCGGCTACCTCGCTGAGGATCGCCGCGACCTGGGTGAGCGTGAGGTCCTCGGGACCGTGCACGGCCTGGACCTGGCGGCCTGACCAGGCCGGGCCGAGCAGCCGGGCGACGGCGACCTCGCCGATGTCGCGCGGGTCGACCCACGGCTGGGCGTAGTCGGCGGGCATCGGCAACCGCAGCACCCCGTCCCGTATCGGGCCGAGTTCGCCCAGCAGGTTGGTGAAGAAGTAGCCACAGCGAAGATGCAGCACCGCGGCGCCGGTGGCGTCGAGCTGTTCCTCGGTGCGGGCCAGACCGTCGATCTCACCTGCCCCGGAGCGCTTTTCCGCGCCGATACTGCTGAGAAACACCGTGCGGCCGATCTGGTTCTCGGTCACCGCGCGGGTAGCGATGGCGCCCAGCCGGGTGTACCAGGCGACGGGATCGGCGGCTGGCTCGAACGTGGCCGGGCTGACCCAGAACAGAGCGTCGGCGTCCCTGGTCGACTGGACAACGGCTGCGGCATCGCTCAACTCGGTTCCGGCCACATCGGCGTGCTCGCTGATCGCCGGGTCGAGCCGGGCGGGGTGGTGGGCCAGCAGGGTGGGCCGGACCCCAGCCTGGATGAGCAACTGCACGACTCGTGACCCGACATTGCCGGTGGGCGTGCTGACGACGATCTTCACGAACCCTGCCTATCACCAGGGTCGGTCAGTCTGCGTGGTCCCGCCTGGCGATGAAGTCCTGGATCGCACCGGCCACCGCAGCTGGCTGCTCAGCCCACGGCAGGTGCCCGGCACCGTCGATGATGACCCGCCGCACGTCTGGCAGGGCAGCCACCAGCGTGTCGGTGGCCCACACCGGGCGGGGGTCGGCCGCGCCGTGCACGACGAGGACGGGTTTGCGCAATCGGGCACAGCGCCGGGCCAGTTCCGCCTCGTCGCGGGACCGGCCCGCGGCCAGTTCTCTATTGCAGCGCACGTTCACCCGGAGGTCGTCGTCCCACATAGCGGCGGCGAACTGCGCCGCGGCCGGCCCGGGGGCGTAGTCAGGCCGCCACTGCAGCAGGCAGAACTCGTGCTCCTCGGCCCGGGTTGGGTCCGGCTTGTCGTGCAGGTACTGCCAGCGGGGCAGGTCGCTGCCCAGCCGGCGGCGCATCTCGGCCCGGTAGGTCTCCCGGAACGCGTTACCTATCCCGGTACCGGCCAGGTAGATCAGGCCCCGGGTGCGGGCCGGATAGGCCAGCGCATAGCGCAACGCGAGCTCGGCGCCCCAGGAATGCCCGCCGACCCACCAGGACGGCAGATCCATCGCCTGGCGGACCACGTCCAGATCCGCGACGAACTGGCTGACGGTGTAGGGCCCGTCACCAGTGGACCGCCCGCACCCGCGCTGGTCGTACCGGTGCACCCGGAACTCGCCAGGCAGCAGCCGGGCCAGCGGTTCCAGGTAGTCCCACAGGCCAGGCCCGCCGTGGCACAGCACGAGCGGAAGCCCGGCACCGGTCGAGGACACCCGGAGCACCGCACCGCCGGGCGCCGGTACCAGCTGCACTGAGCCGGGCGGGGTGGCTGTCATGGCAGCTCCATTAAACGGCCACGGGGCGGGAAGGCCGGCCACCGGCCTTCCCGCCCCGCCACGGCGGCGCGGTCTGCCGCTAACTCACCTTCACCTTGAAGGTGGCACTGCCCGTCATTCCGTAGTTGTCGGTGACGGTCAGGGTGATGGTGCGGGTCACGCCACCGGTGGTGTAGGTGTGCGACGCGCTCCCCGTCGAGGTGGTCGTGCTGGTGCCGTCACCCCAGTTCCAGGTGTAGTGGGTGACCGCGCCGCCCGGGAACGGGTCGGATACGGCGGCATTCCAGGTCCGGCTGGTGTGGTGGATCACCGTGGCTGGGCCGCTGATCGTGGCGGACGGCCCGGTCCTGGTGAACATGGGCAGCCCCTTCGGCGTGCCGACGCCGGCTGGCCCATCCGCGCCCGGCGCGGCGTCACAGGTCCGGTCACCCAGCGTGGGAGTCCCGCCGGCGGTGTAGGAGCAGTCCACGATGCCATACCCCAGCGAGTTCGGGTTGGGGCACTGCGCCGCGCCCTGCCCGTCGCACCAGCCGTTGCCGCCGTTGAGGACGTCAAAGGCCTGGGTCTGGTGGCCGTACAGGGTGAGCGCCGGGTAGCGCACGCCGCGCGCGCCGCCGGCCAGCCCGAACGCGGCCGCGATAATCGGCGACGACAGCGACGTGCCGCCGACGGTGAACCAGCCCGGCGCCGGGCTGCACGCGGACCCGCAGTTGTACGAGTCGTACACGTCGAACCCGGTCAGGTAGTCGGCCACCGCGGAGACGTCGTTGTCCAGCCGGCCGCTGCCGCACCCGGTGTGGCTCCAGGTGCTGAGCGAGGTCTGCCAGCGCTGCGCGCCGAACAGAGTGCTGCAGCCGCCACCGCTGGCGCCCAGCGGCTGGCCGAGTGCCTGCTGCAGCACATCCCGGGGACCGTTGTCGTTCCACACGGATTCCGCCTGCCGGCTGGCCGTCTGGCCGAGATACAGCGAGGTGCCGCCCACGCTGACCGTGGTGTTGTAGGCCGCGGGAATGCTGGGCTGGTTGGTCGCCGCCAGCAGGTCGTAGTAGTAGTACCCGTCGTCACCGGCCGAGGCGGTGATCACCACCCCGGGGTGGTTGAACGCGTTCTGGAAGCTCGCGTCGGTATACCCCTCTGGCTCGCCGAACGAGTTCGTCACCTCGTTGGCCCCCAGCGCGACAGCCGTGTTCTCGGCGGTGGCCAAGTCGGCGTTACTCGGTGAGCTGGCCTCGACCAGGATGATCTTGCAGCCCTGGCACACCGAGTGCACCGACTCCACGTCGAGGCTTTCTTCCACCGACCACCCGGTGGTGTCGTTCGCGGGCGGGGTGGCGCCGCCGGCCTGGTTGACCACCCGCAGGCAGCCGTTCGTGGTGCTGCACGCGGCCAGGCCGTACTGCGCGTCGAAGGTCTGCAGGTCGGCGTTGATATCCGGGTTGCTGTAGGCGTCCACGATGGCCACGGTCTGGCCGTGGCCGCCCGTCGTGTTCAGGCTGTAGGCGGTGGCCAGGTCGACCGGGGTGAGCCCGCCAGCGGGGCCGATCGTGCCCGCCTGGCTCGCGCCGGCCGCCACCTTGAATGGCCGCGCGCCCTTGGTGCCCTTCTTGACCACCTTGCGGATCTCGGCGTAGCAGGTCGCCGTGTGCGCCCGCCGCGGGGCCGCGCAGGCCCGCTTGCCCACCGCATAGCGGGTGACACTGTGCGCCTTGGCCGGGCTTCCTGCCGTTCCGGTCGCCGCGGTCGCCGTGGCTGTCATGGTCGCCGCCAGGGCCACTGCCGCCGAGGCGGCTACCGCGGCCGGCCAGTAACGCGCCACCCGCGATCCCGTCTTTTTGCCCGGAAAATGTCGCATTAAGCCTCCCCTACGGCAGGCCGGAACAGAAATTGCGTCAGGCCCCCGCAATAGAGCGATGATGTGATTACGGCCGGTTAAGGCCAGCCCGCAGCGTACTACGGAACTGTCAATTGATTGCGGGGACTCAACTAATTAAAACCGGCCTGAGCTGCCCGAATATAGGCGACTGCGGCTATTCGGTGCGCTTTATTCTGCGTCCTGCCGCGCCAGTTAGCCGCGACTGCGGGCCGGGTGCAGCAGCACCCGCCAGATCAGGATCCGCAGCCGCCGGACAGCGGGCCGGTGACTGGCGCCGCGGAGTATCCGTTTGGTGGCCGGGCCGT
>DATCUG010000065.1:0-5456 GCA_036567525.1 Streptosporangiaceae bacterium
GCGGCCCGGACTCCGGCCCGGCTTCGGGCGGCCCGGACTCCGGCCCGGCTACGCTGCCCGGGGCAGCCCCGGCGGACGGTACCGAGCCGCTGTCGATCGTCCCTGGCCTGGAGAAATCTGGCCCGGCCGATGACGAGCCGCCCGGACGGCGGTTCGGCTCGCCTGCCCCGCTGACCGAGGCCTGGCTGCTGGCCAAGAACAACCCGCTCGAAGCGGTGGCGGTGCTCGTGCTGGGCGTCGGCGGGCTGCTGTTCCCGTTCCCGTTGTGGCTGATCGGCGGCGTGATAGGGCTCCGGTCCCGGCACTGGGACAAGCGGGACAAGTGGCTGGCGCTGGCCGGGCCGCCCGGCTTCGCGGTGCTCTGCCTGCTGCTGCTCGGCGCGTCCGGTGGCGGCGGCTTCTTCCACGCATTTGCGCACGCGACGCATGAGTTCGGCCTGCTGCTCCGGGTCGGCTGCGTGCTGTGTGCCGGATACCTGGTGTGGCGGCTACGCCGCGGCCCACGCCGCCGGAAGACCCCGCCGTGGCTGCGCGTCCGCTGACCGCGAGGGCTGATCACCACGGGCGTCACTCGGCCCGCTCCTGATGCCGGATTTCTCGTGATTAGCGGTGATTCTGGCCGGGTATACCCGCCCGTGCGCTTGGCACCAGACGACCGAAGGCGATCGTGGTGTGCAGCCCCGGCCCACCGGCCAGGGGCACCTGCGCGGTCCAGGGCAGGCACTACTGCCGCTGGCCTCGCGGGACCGATAACCTAGGGTGGCATTTCCCCGTGCGCTCACCCGCCCGCTCTCTTCGCGTGAGGTCTGGTCCGTGCCAACTGGCAAGGTCAAATGGTATGACGCCGACAAAGGGTTCGGCTTTCTCACCCGCGACGACGGGGGTGAGGTCTTCGTGCATTCCACCGCCCTGCCGTCGGGAACCACCGCCCTGCGGCCTGGTCAGCGGGTCGAGTTCGGTGTCGCCGAGGGCCGCCGTGGGGTGCAGGCACTGCAGGTCCGGCTGCTGGACCCGCCGCCCACCGTGGCCAAGACCCCGCGGAAGAACCCCGATGAGATGGTGATCATCGTCGAGGACCTGATCAAGCTGCTGGACGGGGTTTCCGCTGCTTACCGCCGGGGCCGGCACCCGGACAGCCGGGACGGCAAGAAGATCGCGGCGGTACTCCGGGCCGTCGCCGACGACCTGGAAGCCTGATCGTTCGGGCTCAAACGTGTGAATTTTTTGTCATGTCCGCGCCGTTGCCCGGCAGCAGCACCGAGACATCGAGACCGCCGGCCGGCCGGGCCCGGGCGATAACGTCACCGTGATGGGCGACGGCCACCGAGCGCACGATGGACAGGCCGAGCCCGGCCCCGGCCGGGCCGGCCGGGTCACCCAGCCGCCGGAACGGCTCGAACAGCAGCGGGGCCAGGCCGGGCTCGATTTTCGGGCCGCCGTTGGTCACCGCGAGATAGGCCGCGTCGCCGCGCATCCCGGTGGCCACCTGGACCCAGCCACCGGGCTGGTTGTGCCGCACCGCGTTGTCCACCAGATTGGCCACCATCCGGTCGAGCAGGACCAGGTCACCGTGGGTGGGTGCGGCGGTCAGCGCGGTCTCCACCCGCAGCGAGCCGGCCCGGATGGCCGGGCCCGCCGCGTCCACCGCGTCCTCGGCCAGCACGGCCAGGTCAGCCTGTTCCCGGGACACCGGGCCACGGTCACTGCGGGCCAGCGTGAGCAGCGCCTCGATCAGCGCCTCGGCCCGTTCCACGGCCACCGCCACCTCGGCGGCCATGTCCTCCAGCTGCTCCGGGGTCCGGTCCGGCTTGGCCAGCGTGACATCGATGGCGGTGCGCATCACGGTCAGCGGTGTGCGCAGCTCGTGCGAGGCGTTCGCGACGAACCGGCGCTGGCTGGCGAACGCCGCGTCCAGCCGGGCCAGCATCGCGTCATACGTGTCGGCTAGTTCCTTCAGCTCGTCGTCCGGCCCGGTCAGGGCCAGCCGCTCGCCCAGGTTCTCCTCCGAGGCCCGGCGGGCCGCCCCGGTGATGGCGTGCACCGGGCGCAATGCCCGCCCGGCCACCGCCCAGCCGACCACGCCGGACGCCACGCCCATCACGCCCAGGCCGACCAGCGAGTAGAGCAGCAGCTGGTGCACGGCCACGTCGCGCTGGCTGGTCGCGCCGACCGCGACCCCCTTGCCGAAAGCCGACTCGCACTTGCCGATCAGCCCCTGCTCGGCCGCGGTCAGTGGCTTCCCGAACTTGCGGGCCGTCAGCGCCTGGCCGCACTCCTTCCGGAACGCCTGCTCCTGGGTGCTGATCCGGCTGGTTGGTTTCTTCGGATCCAGGCCGCGTACCACGAACACGTAGGTGAAGCCGAGCAGCATGGCCGCGGCCAGCAGGAACAGCCCGCTGTAGATGAGCGTGAGCCGGAGCCGGATGGTGCGCCGGCCTGGGCGCTTCACGGCACCCGCAGCCGGTAGCCGCTGCCGATGACGGTTTCGATCAGCGGCGGGTCGCCGAGCTTGCGGCGCAGCCGGGTCATCGTCACCGACACCGTGTTGCTGAACGGGTCAGCATGCTCGTCCCACACGTTCTCCAGCAGTTCCTCCGCGCTGACCACAGCGCCGTCCGCGCGCAGCACCGCTTCCAGCACGCCGAACTCTTTCCGGGTCAGCGTCAGCGGCCGGCCGGCCCGGCTGGCCCGCCGCCGGGCCCGGTCCACGGTCAGGTCGCCCCGGGTCAGCACCGGCGGGGTGGACGGGCTGCGCCGGGACAGCGCCCGGACCCGGGCCACCAGCTCGGTGAACGCGAACGGCTTGGGCAGGTAGTCGTCGGCGCCCAGGTTGAGCCCGTCTACCCGGTCCTCGACCGCGGCGGCCGCGGTCAGCATCAGGATCCGGGCCGGCGACGGCCCGGCCACCAGCCCCGCGCACACCGCGTCGCCGTGTACCCGGGGCAGGTCACGGTCCAGCACCACCACGTCGTACCGGTTCAGCACGGTGGCCTCGATGGCGGCAGCGCCGTCGTAGGCCACGTCCACCGCCATGCCCTGATCACGCAGCCCTTCCGCGATCCGGTTGGCCAGCGCCTTCTGATCTTCCACCACCAGCACCCGCACGGCTCCATGGTGGCGCAGCCGGCATGACAAAGACATAACAGCGGCAGCGTCAGCTGCGTTGCCCGGCCCAGGCCAGGCCGCGCCGCCTGGTGGGTGGCACCGGGCGGGCAGGGGCGTTCTGTAGCGGGGGTGTTAGGGGGAGCGGCGTAAACCTCTGGCTGTTCCACATCAGGGCAATCAGGGAGGTCCACGATGAGAATCAGGGCAGGCATGCTGGCCCTGGGGCTGCTGGCCGTGCTCGGCGCCGGGTGCGGGGGCGGGGCCGCGCCCGCCGCCGTGCCCAGCCTGGGCGGCGGCAGCGGGGGGGCCGGCGCGGGCGGGAACCGGGCCGCCGAGCTGCACGCGGCCGCGCAGTGCATCCGGCAGCACGGGGTGCCCGGCTACGCCGACCCGGTGCTCACCCCGAGCGGGGTGTACACCGACTCGCGCAGCATCCAGAACGCCAGCCCAGCCGCGCTGAGTGAAGTGCAGGCGGCGTGCGGGGCGCTGATGGCCCAGGCCGGGCTGGACCCGCAGCGGGAGCCGCTGGCCCCGCCGCAGCTGGTGCAGGCCGGGGTGCGTGCCGCGGAGTGCGCCCGGGTGCATGGGCTGCCCAACGATAAGGATCCGAGCGCCCGGTCGCCGTACACGCCGGGGCACGGGTTCGGTATGAGCGCGGACGAGGTTCCGGCGGGCGGGAAGCTGAGCCACGGCTTCCAGGAAGCCATTCACGCCTGCGGGCACCAGTTCGCCGCCGAGATCCGCGCGTCGACCCTGTCGAGCCTGAGCCATGACGGCTGACCGGCGGCTCGGCTGGCGGCGCGGGCTGCTGGCCGGCGGCTGCGTGCTGGTCCTCGGCGGGGCGGCGGGCGGGCTGGCGCTGACCCTGGCCGGCCGTCCGGCCGCCGCCGCGGGCGGCCAGGCCCGGCTGACCACCGCGCGGGTGGTGCGTACCGGGCTGGTCAACACGGTTCAGGTGAGCGGGGCCCTGGGGTACGCCGGCTCGGTCACCGTGGTCAACCAGACGGTGGGCACCGCGTACACGGCGCTGCCCAGGCCCGGGCAGGTGGTCCGCCGCGGCGGCCGGCTGTACGAGGTGGACGGCAGCCCGGTGCGGCTGTTCTACGGCGGCCGGCCGGAGTGGCGCGCGCTCGCCATCGGCGTGATCGCCGGGCCGGACGTGGCCCAGCTGGACCGGAACCTGATCGCGCTGGGCTACGCCAGCCCGGCCACACTGACCGTGAGCGACGCCTACACCGCGGCTACGGCGTACGCGGTGGCGCGCTGGCAGGATGCGGCCGGGCTGCCGGTCACCGGGACCGTGCCGCTCGGCCAGGTGGTGTACGCACCGGGTGCGCTCCGGGTCCTGACGGTGCCGGCCGGTCCCGGCGCGCCCGCCACGGCGGGCGGCACCGTGCTGACCGCGACCTCGGACCGGGCCGTGGTCACCGCGCAGCTGCCGGTAAGCCAGGAGTACCTGGTCCGGCGCGGTGACCGGGTCACCGTCACACTGCCCAACGGCACCACCACCACGCCAGGGGTGGTCACCTCGGTGTCGTCGGTGGCCAGTAGCGGTAATGGCAGCGCGGCGGCGAACGCGTCGCCGGGGCCGTCCAGCGGGCCGGCGGGTGACGGATCCTCCAGCGGGGGCGGGTCCGGTAGCTCGGATACGGTGCCGGTCACCGTCCGGCTGGATCACCCGCGGCTGGCCGGGCATCTGGACCAGGCCCCGGTCACCGTCAACATCGTCAGCGCCCAGGCCCAGAATGTGCTGGCCGTGCCGGTGAACGCGCTGGTCGCGCTGGCCGGCGGCGGCTACGCGGTGCAGGTCGTGCAGGGCCGGTTCACCCACCTGACCGCGGTGCACACCGGGCTGTTCGGCAGCACGCTGGTCCAGGTCAGCGGGACCGGGCTGCATCCTGGAGTGCTGGTTGAAGTGCCTGCGCCATGACCGAGCCGGTGCTGGAGTTGCGTGGGGTGAGCAAGGTGTATCCGGGGGCACCGCCGGTGACCGCGCTGGCTGGGCTGGACCTGCAGATCGGGGCGGGTGAGCGGGTGGCGGTGCGCGGGCCGTCTGGCTCGGGCAAGTCCACCCTGCTGCACATCCTCGGCACGCTGGAACGGCCGACCACCGGGACGGTCCGGGTGGCGGGCCGGGACGTGTCCGCGCTGTCCGACGCCGAGCTGTCCGCGGTGCGCGGGCACCGGCTCGGCTTCGTGTTCCAGCAGTTCTTCCTGCTCGATCACCTGGACGCGGTGGACAACGTGGCGCTCGGCCTGCTGTACCGGGGCGGCTCGGTGCGCGGGCGGCGGTCGGCCGCCCAGCAGGCGCTGCACCGGGTCGGCCTCGGGCACCGGCTCGGCCACCGGCC
>DATCUG010000066.1:0-3323 GCA_036567525.1 Streptosporangiaceae bacterium
ACTGGGCCACACTGCAGGAGACGGTGGTGGCCGCCCCGGCCGGCGCGGCGCTGCCGGTGCTCACCGACGTGACCGTGCCCGAGTCGGTGGCCGCGCTGTTCGCCGCGGTTGACAACCAGTGGGGCCGGGTCGACCTGCTCGTCAACAACGCGGGCACGTTCGGCCCGGCTGGGGCGGTGGATGAGATCCCGGTGGACGACTGGCGGCAGGCCGTGGACACCAACCTCACCGGTGCGTTCCTGTGCGCCCAGCAGGCGGTCCGGATGATGAAGGCGCAGGACCCGCCGGGCGGGCGGATCATCAACAACGGCTCGATCTCGGCCCACGCGCCCCGGCCGGGCAGCGCCGCCTACACCGCGACCAAACACGCGCTGACCGGCCTGACCAAGTCGATCTCGCTGGACGGCCGCCGGTTCGGCATCGCCTGCGGCCAGATCGACATCGGCAACGCCGCCACCGAGATGACCCGGGCGATGAGCCACGGCGTCCGGCAGGCCGACGGCACGCTGGCCGCCGAACCCACGTTCGACCCACGGCACGTCGCCGAGGCGGTGCTCTACATGGCCAGCCTGCCGCTGGACGCCAACGTGCAGTTCCTCACGCTGACCGCCACGGCCATGCCGTTCATCGGCCGCGGCTGACCCGGTTGGCCTGCAGCCGGGCCCGCACCAGCTGAGGCACGGCGGCCCGGCCAGTCACCGGCTGGAACTCCGCCGCGGCCGCGCGCAGCGCGGCGTGCTCCTCGTCGGTCAGGTCGATCTCGGCCGCGGCCACGTTGCTCTCCAGTTGCTCGACGCTGGACGCACCCGGGATGGCGGTCACCGCCGGGCTGCGGATCACCCAGGCCAGCGCGATCTGGGCCGGGCTGGCCGAGTGCGCGTCAGCCACCTCGCGGAGCGTGGCGATCAGCCCGGCCGCGCGGTCCAGGTTCTCCGGCAGGAACAGCGGGTTCGCGCCACGGACCCGGTTGGCCGGCCGGTGATTGGCGTCGTACCGGCCGGACAGCAGCCCCTGGGCCAGCGGGCTGTACGCGATGATCACCCGGTCCTGGGTCTCGGCGTACGGCAGCAGCTCACGTTCTGGGTCCCGGACCACCAGGCTGTACGGCACCTGATTGCTCAGCACCCGGCTGCCCAGCGCGGCTTCGGCAGCCTGCCACCGGTCGAGCGAGTAGTTGCTGACGCCTACCTCGCCGATCAGCCCGACCCGCTGCAGCGCGCGCATGCCGCGCATCGCCCGGGTGTCCCGGACCACCGGGTTGGGCTGGTGCATCTGGTAGAGGTCCAGGTGCCGTGCGCCGAGCCGGTTCGCGCTGGCCACGGCCCGCTGCTCGACGACCGGGGCCAGCGGCAGCACCGGCAGGATCTTGGTCGCGACGAACACCGAGGGCAGGTCATCACCGAGGGCCTGGCCCAGGATCCGCTCGCTGCGCCCGTAACCGTAGATCTCTGCGGTGTCGAACAGCGTGATGCCTAGTTCGAGCGCGCGGCGGACGATGGCGTGCGCCTCCTGCGCCGCGTACGGCTCGCCGTAGCCCCATTCCTTGGCGCCGAACTGCCAGGTGCCCAGGCCGATCTTGGAAATCCGCTTGCTCGTGTCGGTCGTCAGATAGCGCATGTGTCTGTCATACCGCGCCGGACAGGGGGACGTGGGTCTACCCCCGGAGGTGCAAAGAAACACTGTCAGTGGGGGTGTCTAGCCTGGGTTCCGTGAGTGAGGAATTGGTGGCAGGCACTCCGGCGGCTGAGCAGGCGGTGCGGCGGTTCGAGGATGTGGTGGACGAACTGGTCGGCAGCCCGGGGGTGACGCCGCCGCGGGGTGGCAGCGGGTTTGGCCGGTCGGCGCTGCGCTGGGAGAACAAGATCTTCGCCATGCTGGTCCGCGGCCGGCTGGTGCTGAAGCTGCCCGCCAGCCGGGTGGACGCACTGGTCAGCGGGGGCGAGGGGGTGCGGTTCGACGCCAACAAGGGGACGCCGATGAAGGAGTGGTTCAGCCTGGACCCGGAATCCGGGCTGGCCTGGCTGCCCCTGGCCCAGGAAGCGCTGGACTTTGCCCGGGCCAGCCGCTGACCCGCCCGCCGGCCCAGCCGCTGGCCCGCCGGCCGGGGTGGACGCCGCGCCGTCCGCGGTCTGCCCGTTCACGGTGGACCGGCCGGTCATGCAGCAGCGCTGGGAACGGCTCACGTTCCTGCACTGGGCCTACCAGCCGACCGTCGTGCAGCAGTTGCTGCCCGCTGGGCTGCGCGCGGACCTGTACGACGGGCTGGCCTGGGTCGGGCTGGTGCCGTTCTTCATGCGGGTCCGGACCGGTGCCGGGCACGCCGCGCCGTGGGTGTCCAACTTCTGCGAGACCAACGTGCGGACCTACGTCCGTGATCACGAGGGCCGGGCCGGGATCTGGTTCCTGTCCCTGGACGCGGCCCGGCTGGGCGCGGTCGCCGTGGCCCGGGCCAGCTACCGGCTGCCCTACTTCTGGTCGTCGATGCGGCTGGACCGGGATGGCCGGGACATGTCCTACCACTGCCGCCGGCGGCTGCCCAGCCCGCGCGGCACGGCCAGCGACGTGCGGGTCCGGATCGGGGCCGCCTACCAGCCCAGCGAACTGACCGGCCGGGACCACTTCCTGACCGCCCGCTGGGTGCTGTTCAGCGTGACCGGCCGCCACCGGTCCTTCGCCCGGGCCGCCCACCCGCCCTGGCCGCTGTACCGGGCCGGCGTCCTGGCCGTCCGGGACGGCCTGCTCACCGCGGCGGGCCTGCCGCCGCCCGAGGGGGTGCCGCTGGCCCACTATTCACCCGGCGTGAACGTCCGCATTGGCCTGCCGGAGTTCTACCGCTGAGCCGGGTACCGCCATCCCGGCAACCGGCCCGCGCGGCTAGCGCGGCTCGCCGTCCACGGTCAGCTGCACCCGGTCCGGGTAGAAGCACAGCAGGCCGGCGATCTTCGCCGCCTGCGGGATCGGGTCCGCGTAACTCCACACCAGGTCCTCGTGCACCTCGCCGTCGACCTCGGCCGACCAGTAGGACGCCTGGCCCTTGAACGGGCAGGTGGTGTGGGTGTCGGTGGGCCGGAGCAGATCGGTGCGCACGTCCGCGGCCGGCAGGTAATACCGGGTCGGCAGGCCGGTCTCGTCCAGCAGCACCGGCCGGTCCGACTCGGCCAGCTTGGTGCCGCCCAGCGTGACCACGACGTGTGCGTTGCCCTGAGTGGTGGTGATCGTGTGCCCTGTAGCCATGTCTGGGTGAACTCTCCGGCACGGGCGATGATTCCGCCGCCTGCCCAGCCCCAGGTCAGCCCCCGCTCAGCGCCGGGCCGCCACCTGCT
>DATCUG010000067.1:0-10729 GCA_036567525.1 Streptosporangiaceae bacterium
CCGGGCCCAGGTGCTGGCGGCCAAGGCGGCCGTGGCCGGGGCGGTCACGTTCGTGGCCGGGCTGGCTGGCGCGGTGGGCGCCGTGCTGTTCGGCACCGCGCTGCTCCGCTCCAACGGCAACTTCATCCTGCCGGTGACCGCGCTGACCGGGGCCCGGGTGCTGGCCGGCACGGCCGCGCTGCTCGCGGTGGTCGCCGTGCTGGCCGTGGCCCTGGGCGCGATCCTGCGCTCCGGCGCGGCCGCGGTCACCGTGCTCATCGCCGGGATCGTGCTGCCGTACCTGCTGGCCGTCGCGCTGCCCGTGCTGCCCGCCAGCGCGGCGGACTGGCTGCTTCGGGTCACCCCGGTGGCCGGCTTCGCCATCGAGCAGACCGTCCAGCGGTATGCGCAGGTCGCGGCCAGCTACACGCCGCGCAGCGGCTACTTCCCGCTGCCGCCGTGGGCCGGTTTCGGCGTGCTGTGCGCCTGGGCCGCGCTCGCCTTCGTGATCGCGGTGATCCTGCTCCGCCGGAGAGATGCATGAGCTCCCTGCACGCGGAGTGGACCAAACTCCGGACGTCGCCGGGCACGGTCTGGCTGCTGCTGGGCGTGATCGCGCTGACCGTGGCGCTGGGCGCCCTGGCCGACACCGCGACCCACTGCCCGGCCCACGTCTGCCACGCCGACCCGGCCCGGGCCATGCTGATCGGCGTCGACCTCAGCCAGGCCGTGGTGGCCGTCCTGGCCGTGGGCGTGATCAGTGGCGAGTACAGCACCGGGATGATCCGGGTCACGCTGGCCGCCATACCGCGCCGCGCTGCCGTGCTGGCCGCCAAGGCGGCCACGGTCACTGGGGTGGTGCTGGTGGCCGGCGCCCTGGCGGTGGCCGGGTCGATGCTGGCCGGGCGGCTCATCCTGCCTGGTCGCGGCTTTCCCCCCCCACCCACCTCCCCTTCCCTCTTCATGGCCGACGGCCCGGTGCTCCGCGCCGCCGGCGGGTCGGCGCTCTACCTGGCCCTGATCGCGCTGCTCAGCCTGGGCATCGGCACCGCGGTGCGGAACGCCGCAGCCGCTGTGGGCGTCGTGCTCGGCCTGCTCTACCTCGTCCCGATCATCGCCACCACGGTCAGCGACCCGGTCTGGCACCGGCACCTGGAGCAGCTCGCGCCAATGACGGCCGGGCTGACCATCCAGTACACCACCGGCCTGCGCGGGCTGCCGCTCAGCCCGTGGGCCGGGCTGGGCGTGCTGGCCGCCTGGGCCGCGGCCGCGCTGCTGATCGGCGGGCTGTTGCTCCGGCTGCGCGACGCGTAATTGCAGAAAGGAAGTACGTCATGAAACACCTGCCCCACCTGCCCCGGCTGGCTCGCTGGGCAGTACCGGCTGCGGTGGTGGCCACCGCGGGCGGCCTGCTGGCCACCTCGGGCCCGCCTAGTGCGGCCGCGCCGCGACTGCCAGCCCGCTCGGCCGGGCAGCTGCTTGCCGCGGTGACCAGGGACGCCGGGCCGCCGCTGTCCGGGACGATCACCGAAACCGCGTCGCTGGGGCTGCCGTCACTGCCCGGTGCGGGCCCCCTCGGCCCGGCCGCCCCGCTCTCCGCGCTATCCCTGCTCACCGGCTCGCACACGGTGCAGATCTGGTACGCCGGACCGGAGCACTACCGGCTCGCGCTGCCGCAGCGCATGAGCGAAGACGACCTGGTGCGCAACGGCACGAGCGCGTGGCTGTGGAACAGCGCGGCGAACACCGTGACTCACCTCACGCTGCCTGCCACCGCGCCGATGCCGCCCACCCCATCGATCCCGCTCACCCCGCAGCAAGCCGCCCGGCAGGCGCTGGCTGCGGCCGGCCCAGCCACCGTCGTCCGGGTCGACCCCACCGTGACTGTCGCCGGGCAGGCGGCCTACCAGTTGGTGCTGGCGCCGAAGAGCCATCGCTCGCTGATCGGCCAGGTGCGCATCGCCATCGACAGCCAGCACCGGGTGCCGCTGCGAGTGCAGGTGTTCGCCCGCGGCACGGCCCGCCCGGCCGCCCAGGCCGGGTTCACGGCCGTCACGTTCAGCCGGCCGGCGGCCGGGGACTACGCCTTTACCCCACCCGCCGGGGCCACGGTGACCCGGGAGACTGGGACGCCCGGCCGGGGCGGCGCCGGCCAGCCGGGCCAGCGCGCCGCCGACGGCGCCCGCATGATCGGCACCGGCTGGCTGACCGTGGTCGCGCTGCCGGAGTCGTCGCTGGCCGCGCTGACCGGCGGCACCGACCTGCTCCCGTTCCAGCATTCGAGCAGCGCCGAAGCCCCAGGCAGCCGGAGCGCGCCCTCGTCCGGTGCTCCCAGCCCGCTGCTGGGCACGCTGCTGAATTCGGCCCGGCCGGTGCACGGAGCCTGGGGCAGCGGACGGCTGATCACCACTTCCCTGCTGTCGGTCTTGGTCACCAGCACTGGCCGGGTGCTGATCGGGGCAGTCAGGCCGGCTGTGCTGTACCACGCCGTTACCCAGCCCGGCCGGCCACTGACCAGCTTGAGCCGACACGCGGCCAGCCGGGCCAGGCCGAAGTGACCGGGCTCGCCATCGCCAGTACCGGCCTGACCAAGCGGTTCGGCACCCGGCTGGCCGTGGACCAGGTCAGCCTGGCCGTGCCGCGCGGGTCGGTGTACGGCTTCCTTGGCCCGAACGGATCCGGCAAGACGACCACGATCCGGATGCTGCTCGGCCTGGCCTTCGCCACCAGCGGGCAGGCCGAACTGCTCGGCGTGCCGATGCCGGCCGGAGCCACCGCGGCGCTGCCCCGGGTCGGGTCGCTCATCGAAGGGCCGGCCTTCTACCCGTTCCTGTCCGGGCGGGACAACCTGGCCCGCTACGACGCCGCCGACCGCACCGCCGACCCGCGCACCGCCCGGGCCCGGATCGGCGCCGCGCTGGACCGGGTCGGCCTGCTCGCGGCGGCTGGCCAGCGGTACCGGCACTACTCGCTGGGCATGAAGCAGCGGCTGGCCATCGCGGCCAGCCTGCTGCGGCCCCGGGACCTGCTCATCCTGGACGAGCCCAGCAACGGGCTCGACCCACAGGGCACCCGCGAGGTGCGCGCGCTGATCCAGCAGACCGCGGCGGACGGCGTCACCGTGTTCATGTCCTCGCACCTGCTGGCCGAGGTGGAACAGGTGTGCTCGCACGTGGGCGTGATGCGCGCCGGGCGCCTGGTGTTCCAGGGCCCGCTGGCCGGGCTGCGCCGCACCGGCGTGGACCGGATCCGGGTCGAGACCACAGACCCGGAGGCGGCCGCGGCGGTGCTGAAGCGGCTCGGCCTGGCCGGCCCGCAGGTCACCGGCCAGCAGGTGTCGGCGCCGCTGGCCGGGCACCTGCCCGAGCGGATCTGCGCCGAGCTGGTCGCCGCCGGGGTCGGCGTCCGCGGCTTCGGCGTGGCCGCGGTGGCCCTGGAAGACCTGTTCGTCACGCTCACCGGGGAAGGGTTCGATGTCCATGACTGACACCGCGGCGTGGTTCCGCTTGTTCCGGTCCGAACTGCGCATCGTGTTCGGCCGCCGGCGCAACCAGGCGCTGCTGGCCGTGACCGGCCTGTTCCCGGTCGTCATCGGCATCGCGCTGCGCGCCGCCGACCGGCCGGGCCAGACCGGCGGGCCCAGCGTGGCGTTCATCAGCCAGCTGGCCGGGAACGGCTTCTTCCTCACCTTCATCGCGCTGACCCTGCTGCTCACCCTGGTTCTGCCGCTGGCCATGGCGGTGATCGCCGGGGACTCGATGGCGGGCGAGGCCGGCTACGGCACGCTGCGCGCGCTGCTGGCCATCCCGGCCGGGCGGGCCCGGCTGCTCACCGTGAAGTACGCGGCCATCACGGCGTTCGCGCTGGCGGCCACGTTCCTGGTCACCGGGGTGGCGCTGGGCACCGGCGCGGCGCTGTTCCCGCTCGGCCCGGTGACCCTGCTGTCCGGGACCACCGTGCCGCTGGCCAGCGGCATCGTCCGGCTGCTGCTGGTCGCGCTGTATGTCACGGCCGCGCTGGCCTCGCTCGGCGCGATCGGGCTGGCCCTGTCCACCTGCACCGAGCACCCGGTCGGCGCGATCGCCGCGCTGGCCATCCTCACCGTGGCCAGCGAGGTGGCCGACAACCTGCCCCAGTTCGGCGCGATCCACCCGTACCTGCCCACGCACTGGTGGACCTCGTTCGACGCGCTGCTCCGGGTGCCCACCGGCACCGCGGCCGTGCTGCACGGCCTGCTCTCGTTCGCGGTCTACCTGCTGCTGGCCGGGTCGGTCGCGTGGGCCCGGCTCAGCACCGCCGACGTCACGTGCTGATGGCGTATTACAAGGGCTCGTTGGCCCAGCGCCAGCCGTGATCATCGCATACCGGTCGGACCACAGCGGCCTGCGCCGCGTCGGCCAGCTGGGCCACGGCCCGGAGTAGCTGGCGGTGAAAGTCGTCGGGTGTGTGTTTGCCTCCGTGCGAGGCGACCGTCACGAGCGTCACGGCTGATTGCTCGCCGCCGCTCAGCCGGACCGTCACGGTGCCGGTGTAGTCGCGGCTGACCGCAGCGATGGCCCCGGCCCGGACGAGTTCGCTGCCGTCATCCTTGGCCACCCATACCTCAGACGCGGCCATGCGACTCACCTCCTTGCCTGCTTGCCCTGGCATCTAGCCGGGGATCGCAGCGTGGGCCTGCCCTACTCGCTCTTGCTGAACTCGGCGATGGCCACGCCCATCATGCCCAGGCCCATCACGGCCACGATGGCCAGCGACAGCCAGATCGGCACCGGCCAGCCCAGCCAGGTGATGCTGGGCGACAGGTGCGCGCTGAACAGCGGGGGCAGGTTCAGGTGGCTGAACACCGCGTGCCGCATCGGGCCGACCACGTAGGTCAGCGGGTCGATCCGGGTCAGCACGCTGAGCCAGCCGGGCAGCCCGCTCAGCGGGTACAGCGCACCGGACAGGAAGAACAGCGGCATGACCAGCATCTGGGTCAGCGCCATGAACGCCTGGAACTGGGTGATCCGGGCGGCCATCATCACGCCGAACGCGGTGATGGTGAACGCCAGCAGCAGCAGCTCACCGATCAGCGTGAGGAACAGCACCGGGTTGTACGGCACGCCGGCCAGCCCGGCCAGGGCCAGGATCACCACACCCTGGAATGTGGCGATCGTCGCCCCGCCCAGGCACTTGCCGATGACCAGGGCGGCCCGGCTGACCGGCGCGACCAGCATCTCGCGCAGGAAGCCGAACTCCCGGTCCCACACGATCGAGGCGGCCGAGAAGATCGCGGTGAACAGCACCGACATGGCCAGCACGCCCGGGTAGATGAAGGTACGGAAGTCCACCCCGGACGGCAGGCTGCCGCGGGCCAGCGAGGACAGCCCGGTGCCCAGCACGAGCAGGAACAGCAGCGGCTGGATCAGCGAGGTCACCGCGCGCAGCCGGTCGCGGCGGAACCGGATCATCTCCCGGCGCCACACGATGCTCACCGCGCGCAGGTCCGAGCGCAGGCTGCGCTCCGGGACGGCCACCCGGATCTGCTGGGCGAGCGCGTCCTGCTCGGTCGCGGCCGGCGCCGCGGTCTGGGTTGCCATGCTTACCGCCTTCCCCGGACGCGGGTGACAAATTGCCGCATGTGATCGGTGGCGGACGCTTCCGCGTCCCGGATCGTCTTCCCGGTGTAGGACATGAACACGTCATCCAGCGACGGCCGGGACACGCTGACCGAGCGGATCGGCACGCTCAGCCGGCCGAACAGCTGCGGCACGAACTCGCCGCCGCCCTCGACCGCGAACGTGACCGCGCCCTCGTGCATGGCCGCCTCGATCTCCATCGCCTCGCGCAGTTCCCTGATCGCGGCCTCGTCGTCCTCGGTCTGGATCTGCACCCGGTCCTTGCCCACGCTGGCCTTGAGCTTCTCCGGCGTGTCGATGGCCACGATCTGGCCGTGGTCGATGATGGCGATCCGGTCGCAGTGCTCGGCCTCGTCCATGTAGTGCGTGGTCAGGAAGATGGTGATGTCCTCCCGCCGCTTCAGGTCGTTGATGTACTCCCAGATCGACGCCCGGGTCTGCGGGTCCAGGCCGACCGTGGGCTCGTCCAGGAACAGCACCCGGGGCGCGTGCAGCAGGCCGCGGGCGATCTCCAGCCGCCGCTGCATGCCCCCCGAGTACGTCTGCACCAGGCCGTCCCGGCGGTCCCACAGCCCGACCATGTCCAGCACCTGGCGCATCCGCGGTTCCACCGCGTCCGGCGGGACCGCGTACAGCTCGGCGTGGAAACGAAGGTTCTGCGCGCCGGTCAGGTAGTTGTCCAGCGTGGTGTCCTGGAACACCAGGCCAATGTTCCGGCGCACCGCGTCCCGCTCGCGGATCACGTCGTGCCCGGCCACCGTGGCCTGCCCGGAGGTCGGCCGGGCCAGCGTGCACAAGATCTTGATAGTGGTGGACTTGCCGGCCCCGTTCGGGCCCAGGAAACCGAATGTCTCGCCCCGGGCCACCTCGAAATCGATGCCCCGGACCGCCTCGATGTCCCCGTACTTCTTGGTCAGCCCGGACACCACGATGGCGGGCGGCCGGTCAGCCGCCTCCGCCACCCCGGCACTCGGGTCTGTCTCCGTCGTCACTCTGCCGCCTCCAACTCCGTCCAGACCGAGCGTAGCCGCGATGGCCGGGGCTCATCGCGGCTACACCCAGCAGGCACTGGCGTTCTGCTTAATCGTCTTCCTGGTCGCCGGCGGCCACCTCGTCATCCTCGGCGGCCAGAATCTGGTAGAGCTTCCGGCGGGTTTCGGTGAGGATCTGCCGGGCCTGCTCGGCCTGGGCCCGGGTGCCAACCCGGGCCACCTGCATGCCGGCCATCGCGACCGTGCCGAACAGGCGGCGCATCTCGAGCGCCTCGTCCCCAACCGACTTGGCCACCACGTCCCACGGCGCCTGCAGCTCGTCCGGGTGCGCCGCGACGTAGTCACGGCCCTCGCCGGTCAGCTCATACGCCCGGCGGCCTTCGCCGGTGGTGGCCGTGATCAGGCCCTCGTCCTCGAGTTGCTGCAGCGCCGGGTACACCGAGCCGGGGCTGGGCCGCCAGACTCCCCCGCTGCGCTCGCTGATCTGCTGGATGATCTGGTAGCCGTTGCGCGGCTCGTCGGCCAGCAGCGCCAGCGCCGCCGCCCGGACATCGCCCCGCTTGACCTTGGGCCCGCGGTGCCGGTGCGGGCCGAACCAGGGCCCGAAGCCCCAGTCCTCGGGCGGCCCGGGCACCGGGTCGCGGAACGCCGGGCCGCCCCAGCGTGGGCCAGGCCCGGCCGGGCGGACCCGGCGCGCGCCCCGCGGCCCGTGCCGGTGCCGCCAGACTTCTTCTTCTTCGTCGCCTGGCCCAGGCCAGGCCTCTCCGTGTCGCATCGTGCGGTCACTTCCTTGGGTCTTGTGTCAGGCAGGCCCCCGTGTGGGGCGAACATGCGGAAGACTTCCGCGGAATCTTTCTGCCTTACTGGATAGGTCAACGATATATCGGAACACATCGAGATGCAACTGACGGGCCGGCTCATCGAGCAGATTGATGGATCTCCGAAGACTTTGGCATTGGACCTATAGGTCGGGCCTGCCTAGCGTGGAGCCATGACTGTTACCGCGCTCGCCGCCCCGCCCAGCCGCTGCCCGGCCGGGCTGACCGCGGCCATCCGCCGGGCCGTCCGCCGCCACGGCGACTGGGGCGAGACCGCGCAGCGGGTGGCGCGGGCGCTGGGCGCCGGGCTGCCCGGGCCGGGCATCCTCACCGCCGCCGAGCGGCGCGGCGACCCGGACTGCTACCAGACCCATGTGCTGCACACCGAGCCCGATGGCGCGTTCTCCGTCGTGGCCGTGGTCTGGCGGCCCGGCCAGGTCACCCCGATCCATGATCACGTCACCTGGTGTGTGGCCGGCGTGCTGCAGGGCGCCGAGGACGAGGAGCTGTTCGCCGTGGCGGGCGGCGGGACCACGCTGCGCCGGGCGGGCCGGAACCTGACCGGCGCGGGCTCGGTCACCGGCTTCGCCCCGCCGGGCGACATCCACCTGGTCCGCAACCCGGGTCCGGGCGTGACCGTGTCACTGCACGTCTACGGGGCCGACATCAGCCGGCTCGGCTCCAGCGTGCGCCGCGTGTACGAGCTGCCTATCCAGCCCGCGTAATCAACCGCCGATAGCGGACATCGGGCGGGACGGCTGCAGGAAGCCGGGATCGTTGATGCCGTGCCCGGGCAGCTTGGCCGCGACCGCCCGGCGCCAGAGCGCGGCCAGCTCGTCGTCGCTGGCCCCGTTGCGCATCGGGTCACGCAGGTTGCTCTCGTCCCGGGCGAACAGGCAGTTGCGGATCTGCCCGTCGGCGGTCAGCCGGACCCGGTCGCAGGTGCCGCAGAATGGCCGGGTGACCGAGCCGATCACGCCGACCCGGGCCGGCCCGCCGTCCACCAGGAAGATCTCCGCCGGGGCCGAGCCGCGGGCGGCCGGGTCGTCCGGCGTCAGCGTGAAGTGCGGTGCCAGCGAGTCCAGGATCTCTTGCGCGGTCACCATGTTCTCCCGGCGCCAGCCGTGCTGCGCGTCCAGCGGCATCTGCTCGATGAAGCGCAGCTGGTAGCCGCGGTCCAGGCAGTACCGGAGCAGGCCCGGCGCCTCGTCGTCGTTCATCCCGCGCATCAGCACCGCGTTGACCTTGACCGGGGTGATCCCGGCCGCGGCCGCGGCGGCCAGCCCAGCCAGCACATCGTCCAGCCGGTCCCGCTTGGCCAGCTCGCGGAACGTGGCCGGGCGCAGCGTGTCCAGCGACACGTTGACCCGGTCCAGCCCGGCCGCGCGCAGCGGGCCGGCCAGCCGGGCCAGCCCGATCGCGTTCGTGGTCAGCGAGATCTCCGGCCGGGGCCGCAGCGCGGCGGTGCGGGCCACGATGCTGGCCAGGCCGCGGCGCAGCAGCGGCTCACCGCCGGTGTACCGGACCTCGGTGATACCCAGCTGCTGCACCCCGATCCGGGCCAGCCGGACCACCTCGTCGTCGGTCAGCTGGGCCGGGCTGGGCAGCCAGTCCAGGCCTTCCGGCGGCATGCAGTACGCGCAGCGCAGGTTGCACCGATCGGTCAGCGAGATCCGCAGGTCGGTGGCCACGCGCCCATAGGCATCGGCGAGCTGGAGCACCATCCCACGCTACCGCAGGCCGATCACCGCAAACCGGGAGCAGCCGCCCGGCTATTGTCGGTATATCAGGTTGTCAAACTAGGAGTTATCTCCCATCGGGTGCGACGGCGATAGGGTCGTGGTCGTGGAGACTGCTATCTGGCTCGACCAGCTCACCGCGGAAGAACGCGGCGAACTGGTCCGCAGCGGCGGCGTGGTCAGCCAGCCGCACCCTGATCTGCTGGTGGTCGGTGGCGGGATTGCCGGGGTGGCCACCGCGGCCGCCTGCCACCAGGCCGGGCTGGGCACCGTGCAGCTCATCGAGGCCGGCCATCTGGGCGCCGGGGCGACCGGTGGCGCCACCGGCCTGCTCACCCCGGAAATCCACGAGTGGAGTGACCCGGAGCCGTTCGTCGACCTGGCCCGGGCCAGCCTGGCCCACTGGCACGAACTCGATAAGACCTGGCCCGGCGGCCTGGGCCTGATCGACGTGGACTGGATCGGGCTGTCCCCCGACCCCAGCGGGCTGGCCCCGCACCAGTCCCCGGCGGTGGAGTGGCTCGATCCCAGCCAGGTGGCCGAGCTCATCCCGGGCCTGTCGCTGCCCATGGCCGGGGCCCGGATCCACCACCAGGGCCGGGTCAACCCGCTCCGCTCGGTGGCCCGGCTGTCCGCCACGGTGCCCGCCGTGTCCACCGGGGTCGCCGCCACCAGCGTGACGGTCCGCGGCGACCGGGTGGTGACCGTGGACACGACGGCCGGGCCGATCCAGCCGGGCGCGGTCGTGTTCGCCACCGGGCTGCCGCCCACCCTGGACGGGCTGGACCTGGCCGTGCCGTGGGAACGGGTCAAGGGGCACCTGCTGGTAACCGAGCCGACGCCGGTGCACCTGCCCGGGATCGTGGCCCCGGTGGCCACCCAGCTGGAAGACGGGCGGCTGCTGGTCGGCGGCACGTTCGACACCGGCGACGAGAGCCCGGTGGTCCGGCCGGAGATCATCGACAGCATCCTGGCCGGGCTGTACGCCACGCTGCCCGAACTGCGCGGGCTGCGCGCCGACTACCAGTGGTGCTGCTTCCGGCCCCGGCACCCGGACGGGATGCCGGTCATCGACCGGCTGCCCGGCCTGCGCAACGCGTGGCTGACCTCCGGGCATTTCCGCACCGGCATCCTGAACGCGCCGGTCACCGGGCAGACGCTGGCCCACTGGATCAGCACCGGCGAGCCGCCGGCCGAGGCGTCGACCTGGAGCAGCGACCGGTTCGCCGGCCGCGGCCTGCACGGCTAGCCCTGGCTGGCCAGCACCCGCCGGTCGTCCGGCAGCCGGCGGGTGGCGCCGGACCGGTCCAGGTATTCCAGCAGCGGGATGGCCACCCGGCGGGTGGTGCCGAGCGCCTGGCGGGCCTGCGCCGCGGTGAACGGCTGCGGCAGCTGGGCCAGCCGGCGGGTGGCTTCCTGGTCCGCCCCGGGCGCCAGCACGACGTGCTCGGTGATCCGCAGCAGCAGCCCGGCCCGGGCCGCGGCCGCCACCGCCTTGCTGTCCAGGCCGAGCTCGCGCAGCCGGGCCGCCTCCGGCGCGGCGAACGGCTGCCGGGCCAGTTCGCCGCGCAGCGCGGCCACTG
>DATCUG010000068.1:0-12078 GCA_036567525.1 Streptosporangiaceae bacterium
CCGAGCGGCTGGCGTTCGTGCTGCACGACATGTTCGCGGTGCCGTTCGGCGAGATCGCGCCGGTGCTGGACCGGTCCCCGGCCACCACCAAGAAGCTGGCCAGCCGGGCCCGGCTCCGGGTCCGCGGCACGCCCACCGTGCCCACGGCCGAGCTGGCCCGGCACCGCCGGGTGGTCGAAGCGTTCCTGGCCGCCTCCCGGGCCGGCGACCTGGAGGCGGTCATCGCGGTGCTGGACCCGGACGTGGTGCGGGTGGCGGACCGGGCCGCGCTGCCCGACGGCCGGCCACTGCGGGCCCGCGAGGCGCGCACCGTGGCGGGCGAGATCCTGGTCTTCGGCCGCCGGGCCCGCTTTGCCGCGCCTGCCCTGGTCAACGGCGATGTGGGGGTGGTGGTGGCGCAGGACGGACGGCTGCAGCTCGTGCTGCTGGTCACCGTGGCCGGGGACCAGGTCAGCCGCTACGAGCTGGTGGCCGACCCGGCCCGGCTGGCCGGGCTCGACGTGGCCGTGCTCGATGCGGCCGGGCTCGACGTGGCCGTGCTCGACGCGGCCGGGCCCGGCAAATAGCGTTGCGCGGACCACGTAGGCTGAAGTGTGGCCCGCGGCGTCGCCGCTTTCCCCTGTTCGTGCTGATGGAGTGGTTCTGGTGATCGCCGCGTCCGGCCTGGAGCTGCGCGCTGGCGCGCAGTTGCTGCTGGCCGGGGCCAGCTTCCAGCTCTGGCCGGGGGACAAAGTCGGCCTGGTCGGCCGGAACGGCGCGGGCAAGACCACACTGGCCCGGGTGCTGGCGGGCGAGGCCCTGCCCGCGGCCGGCACGGTGCGCCGCAGCGAGCACATCGGCTACCTGCCGCAGGACACCCGGGCCGGCGACCTGGCCGGGCTGGCCCTGGACCGGGTGCTGTCCGGCCGCGGCCTGGACGAGCTGCGGGCCGGGATGCGGGCCGCGGAACAGCAGATGTCCGACGGCGCGGCCAGCCGCCGGGACGCCGCAGTACGCCGGTACGGGCAGCTCGAGGAGCGGCTGGCCATGCTGGGCGGCTACGCCGCCGAGGCCGAGGCGTCATCGATCGCGTCCAGCCTGGGGCTGCCGGACCGGGTGCTGGCCCAGCCGCTGGCCACGCTGTCCGGCGGGCAGCGGCGCCGGGTCGAGCTGGCCCGGATCCTGTTCGCCGACGCGCAGACCCTGCTGCTCGACGAGCCCACCAACCACCTGGACGCCGACTCGGTGACCTGGCTGCGCGACCACCTGCGCGCGTTCCGCGGCGGGCTGGTGGTGATCAGCCACGACACGGCGCTGCTCGAGGCGCTGGTCAGCAAGGTGTTCCATCTGGACGCCGACACCCATCAGCTGGACATCTACAACGTGGGCTGGCAGGCCTACCTGCAGCAGCGCGAGACCGACGCGCGGCGGCGCCGCCGGGAGCACGCCAACGCGTCCCGGCAGGCCGCCGCGCTGCAGGCCCAGGCGGACAAGATGCGGGCCAAGGCGACCAAGGCCCGGGCGGCCCAGGGCATGCAGCGGCGCGCCGAGCGGCTGCTCGCCGGGGTGAGCGCCGAGCGGGCGCCGCAGCGGGTGGCCCGGCTGCGTTTCCCCGAGCCCGCGCCGTGCGGGCGGGTGCCGCTGGCCGCGGCCAGCCTGTCCAAGTCCTACGGCTCGCTGGAGGTCTTCACCGACGTCAGCGTGGCGGTGGACCGCGGATCCCGGATCGTGGTGCTCGGCCTGAACGGGGCGGGCAAGACCACGCTGCTGCGGCTGCTGGCCGGCCTGGAGCCGCCGGACACCGGCGAGGTCACCCCCGGCCACGGCCTGCGGCTGGGTTACTACGCGCAGGAGCACGAGACGCTGGACGGGCAGCGCACCGTGCTGGAGAACATGCGCACCGCCGCACCGGATCTGCTCGATCCCGAGCAGCGGCGCATCCTGGGCTCGTTCCTGTTCTCCGGCGACGCGGTGGACAAGCCGGCCAGCGTGCTGTCCGGCGGGGAGAAGACCCGGCTGGCGCTGGCCCTGCTGGTCGTGTCCGGGGCCAATGTGCTGCTGCTGGACGAGCCGACCAACAACCTGGACCCGGCCAGCCGGGACGAGATCCTGGCCGCGCTGCGCCGCTACCAGGGGGCGATCGTGCTGGTCACGCACGACGAGGGGGCGGTCGAGGCGCTGTCCCCGGAGAGGGTCATCCTGCTGCCCGACGGGGTGGAGGACACCTGGAACGAGGGCCTGGCCGACCTGGTGACCCTAGCGTGACGGGCAACGCCGGGCTGGGCGAAAAAGTAGTGATCACTTACCCGGATGTAGGTAGCCGATCGGCAACTGATGCGTGATCATGAGTGAGACGTAACGCAGCGGTCACTTCAGTTCACGGGAGGTACGCGTGACCGAGACCCTTAAGAAAGGCACCAGGGTCACCGGTGCCGACCGCACCAAGCTGGCGTCGGACCTGAAGAAGCGGTACGACGCGGGGGAGAGCATCCGGTCGCTCGCCGCCGCCACCGGACGGTCCTACGGGTTCGTGCACCGGATCTTGTCCGAGAACGGGGTTTCGCTGCGCGGCCGCGGTGGGGCCACCCGGGGCAAGGCGCGGGCCAAGCGCTGACCAGCATCGACATCGACCTCGCCCGCGCGGGCCTGCGGGTCGACGTCGATCAGCCTGCCCCGGGCGCGGTCACCATCACGCTGGACCGGCCGGCCCGGCGCAACGCGATGACCCCGGCGATGTGGCACGGCCTGGCCGCGGTCGGGCGCGCGCTGCCGGCGGCGGCGCGCGTGGTCGTGGTGCGCGGGGCAGGCCCGTCGTTCTCGGCCGGCATCGACCTCCGCCTGTTCTCGCCGGACGGCGTGCCCGGCGAGGATCCGCCGCCCGGCGCGGACAGCCCGGGATTCGAGGACTGGATCGCGTCCATCCAGGAGGGCTACACCTGGCTGCGCGACCCCCGGATCACCTCGGTGGCCGCCGTCCAGGGCCACGCCATCGGCGGCGGCTTCCAGCTCGCGCTCGCCTGCGACCTGCGCATCCTGGCCGACGACGCCCAGCTGTGCATGAAGGAGCCGCAACTGGGCCTGGTGCCCGATCTGACTGGGAGCAAGCCGCTGGTCGACATCGTCGGCCTGCCCCGGGCGCTGGAGCTGTGCCTGACCGGCCGCACGGTGGGCGCCGCGGAAGCGGCCCGGCTGCGGCTGGCCGAGCTGGTGGTCCCCGGCCCCGAATTGGACGGCGCGGTCAGTGATCTGGTGGCCGCGCTGCTCACCGTCGAGCCCGCCGTGGCCCGGGCGACCAAGGAGCTGCTCAGCCAGGCGCCCGGGAACGACACCGCGGCGCAGGCAGCCGCCGAGCGGCGGATCCAGGCCGCGCTGCAGCGGGACCGGCGGGCCGGGCGGTAAACGGGTCGCGGCCCGCCGCCGTTCGCTGTTAGCTGACGGGGGAAGATCTCGCGGCCGGGGAGGGTTGCTCCGCTCATGTACGCAGCGAACTGGCACGCGATGCGGGGGTTCTCGCGGGACCGGTCGGTCACCCAGCAGCGCATCAAGCCCGGGACCGTGCGCCGCATCGCCCGGTACGCCAGGCCGTACCGGCTGCACCTCACCATCTACCTGGCCATGGCGGCGCTGGCCGCGGTGGGTACGGTGGCCGTTCCGCTGCTGCTCAAGAGCATCGTCAACGGCATCCTGGCCCGGAACACCGGCCTGGTGGTCGAGGTGGCCGGGATCACGGCCGGTATCGCGCTGGCCAGCGCGGCGCTCGCGTTCGGCCAGCGCTTGTTCTCCGCCCGGGTCGGCGAAGGGCTGATCTACGACCTGCGCACCGAGGTGTTCCGGCACGTCCAGCAGCAGCCGATCGCGTTCTTCACCCGGGCCCAGACCGGCTCCCTGGTCAGCCGGCTGAACAGCGACGTGATCGGCGCCCAGTCGGCCATCACCTCGACGCTGTCCTCGATCGTGTCCAACGCGCTCACCCTGATCCTCGTGCTGGTCACCATGTTCAGCCTGTCCTGGCTGGTCACCCTCATCTCGCTGGTGCTGCTGCCGGTCTTCGTCATCCCGGCCCGGCTGGTCGGCCGGCGGCTGCAGCGGTACACCCGGGAGTCCATGCAGCTGGACGCGGAGCTTGGCTCGACGATGACCGAGCGGTTCAACGTGGCCGGCGCCATGCTGGTCAAGCTGTTCGGCAACCCGCGCCGCGAGAGCGAGGTGTACGCGGGCCGGGCCGCCCGGGTCCGGGACATCGGCGTGGTCACCGCGATGTACGGCAGCACCTTGTTCATCGCGCTGACCCTGCTGGCCTCGATGGCCACCGCGGCTACCTACGGGGTCGGCGGGGTGCTCGTCATCCACGGCACGTTCGAGCTCGGCACGCTGGTCGCGCTGACCGCGCTGCTGGCCCGGCTGTACGGGCCGATCACCTCGCTGTCCAACGTCCAGGTCGACGTGATGACCGCGCTGGTCAGCTTCGACCGGGTCTTCGAGGTGCTCGACCTCAAGCCGCTGATCGCGGAGAAGCCGGGCGCGGTGCCGCTGCGCGCCGCTTCGCCTGACGGGGAGCGCGCCGTCGCGCCCGCCATCGAGTTCGGCCAGGTGTCGTTCCGCTACCCGCGGGCCAGCGAGGTGTCGCTCGCTTCGCTGGAGTCGATCGCGCTGCCGGTGCCCGAGCAGGACGGGCCGGGCCAGCCGGTGCTCCGCGACGTCAGCTTCACCGCGCCGTCCGGCCAGCTCACCGCGCTGGTCGGGCCGTCTGGCGCGGGCAAGACCACGATCACCCACCTGGTGTCCCGGATGTACGACCCGGACCAGGGCGTGGTCCGCATCGGCGGCCAGGACCTGCGGGACGTCACGCTGCAGTCGCTGCACGACGCGGTGGGCGTGGTCACCCAGGACGCGCACATGTTCCACGACACGGTCCGGGCCAACCTGCAGTACGCCCGGGAGGACGCGACCGAGCAGGAGCTGATCGCCGCGTGCCAGGCGGCACAGATCTGGGACCTGGTGGCGAGCCTGCCGGACGGCCTGGACACCGTGGTCGGGGACCGTGGCTACCGGCTGTCCGGCGGGGAGAAGCAGCGGCTGGCCATCGCCCGGCTGCTGCTCAAGGCGCCGTCGGTGGTGGTCCTCGACGAGGCCACCGCGCACCTGGACTCGGAGTCCGAGGCGGCCGTGCAGGCCGCGCTCAAGACCGCGCTGACCGGGCGGACGTCGCTGGTCATCGCCCACCGGCTGTCCACCATCCGGGAGGCGGACCAGATCCTGGTCATCGAGGACGGCCGGGTCGCCGAGCGCGGCACGCACCGCGAGCTGCTGGCCGCGGGCGGGCTGTACGCGGAGCTGTACCACACCCAGTTCGCCGGCCAGGAGACTGCTAAAGCGGCCAGCTAGCTCCCGTAGCCGACCCGGCGCAGCTCCTGGCCAGCCATCGCCTCGATCTCCGCGGCCTGGCCCGGGTTCAGCACCCGCCGCCACGAGCCCGGCTCGGCCAGCGACGGGCGGCCCGGCGCGGGCGGCTCCAGGATGCGCACCGGGGCGGCCAGGAAGTCGGAGATGGCGGCGGCCGCGTCGGCGGGCTGCCGGATCACGTCCTCGTAGCGGAACGTGACGAGCTGGTCCGCGGCCAGCCGGGCGCGCAGCCGGGCCATCTGGCGCACGCTGCCCCGCCACCGCATCGCGCACTTGGCCGTGATGGACAGCCCGGCCCAGGCGGCCCGGTCGGCTTCCTTCTCCAGGCCGAGCAGCGGGTGCGGGAACTCCGCGTCGATATCCACCGACCCCGGCTTGAACCAGGCCAGCACGGTCGGGTCGGTCAGCATCCCGGCCACCGCGTCCCGGCCGTCCCGGATGATCTGCAGGATCCGCGCGTCGGGGAACGCGTCGAGCAGCGGGTCCACGCAGTACATCAGGTCCGGGCTGGCGTCGCCGTAGCGCAGCACGGCCTGCTGGCTGACGCACGGGCCGACCCCGTCCAGGCCGCCCGCGTCGCGGCACTGCTGGGTGCAGCCCAGGCAGCAGTCCGCGCTGACCTGCCAGGCCTGCGCGAACGCGTCGCGCAGCACGGTGGCCGCGGCCTCCGGCCGGCCGCGGGAGATCGACGGCCGCCGGGCGAATGCCTGCACGACCGGGATGACCCAGCGCTGGCCCAGCGTGAGGTGGAACCCGGCGGACCGTTTCAGCGACCGGGCCAGCAGATCCGTCCCCGAGCAGGGCGCGCCGATGATGAACACCGGCTGCCGCACCTTCCGCCCGTTGACGACCAGGATGTGCGGCCGCGGCGACTGCGCGGACGCGCTGGGCGACTTAGCGATCCCAGCGTTGTGGGGACCCGCCGTCACGAGCGCCCACGACTGTGCGCGCCCGCGTGCTGGTCCAGGTTGAGCGCGGTCTGGATGAGCGGCACGTGGCTGAACGCCTGGGGCGTGTTGCCAACCTGGCGCTGGTACCGGGGGTCATATTCCTCGCTGAGCAGGCCAACGTCGTTGCGCAGCGCGAGCAGCCGCTCGAACAGCTCGGCCGCCTCGTCGTCCCGGCCGATCATGTGCAGCGCGTTGGCCAGCCAGAAGCTGCAGGCCAGGAACGCGCCTTCGCTGCCGGGCAGGCCGTCCGGGCTGCCCTGGCCGCCGCCCTGCTCGGCCAGCTGGTAGCGGCGCACCAGGCCGTCGGTGATCAGCTCGCGCTGGATGGCTTCCACCGTGGCGATGACCCGCGGGTCATCCGGCGGCAGGAAGCCGACCTCGGGGATGAGCAGCACCGCCGCGTCGAGCTCGGCCGAGCCGTAGTACTGGGTGAACGCGCCGCGGCCGGAGTTGTAGCCCTGCTCGCAGATCTGCTGGTGGATCTCGTCGCGGATCTCCCGCCACCGGGCGGCCGGGCCGGGCAGGCCGGCTTCCGCCATGCTCACCGCGCGGTCGAACGCCACCCAGGCCATCACCTTGGAGTGCACGAAGTGCCGCCGCGGGCCGCGGACCTCCCAGATGCCCTCGTCCGGCTCGTCCCAGTGCTTTTCCAGGAAGCCGAGCAGCGCCCGCTGCAGCGACCAGACATGCCGGTCGGCGCCCAGGCCGGACCGCCGGGCCAGCGTCAGCGCGTCGGTGACCTCGCCGTACACGTCGAGCTGGCGCTGGTTCACCGCGGCGTTGCCGATCCGCACCGGCGCCGAGTTGTGGTAGCCGGGCAGCCAGTCAGCCTGCCACTCGGCCAGCCGGCGCTCGCCGCCCACCCCGTACATGATCTGCACGTCGCCCGGGTCGCCGGCGATGGCCCGGGCCAGCCAGCCCCGCCAGGCGTTGGCCTCGTCGGTGTACCCGGTGCGCAGCAGCGCCTCCAGGGTGATGGTGGCGTCGCGGAGCCAGCAGTACCGGTAGTCCCAGTTGCGCACCCCGCCCAGATCTTCCGGCAGCGAGGTGGTGGCGGCGGCGACGATGCCCCCGCTGGGCTGGTAGGTCAGCGCCTTGAGGGTGATCAGCGAGCGGACCACCGCGTCCCGGTAGCTGCCCTGGTAGGTGCACCGGGACACCCAGCCGGCCCAGAACCGCGCGGTGTCCGCCTGCGCCTGGTCCGCGTCGAGCGGCTCGGGTGCGCCCTGGTAGGAGGGCATGTAGCTGAACACGAACGGCACCCGCTGGCCCGCCTGGACGGTGAACGTGGCCTGGTGCGTGCAGTTGCGCCCGGCCAGCGTCACCGGCGTGGCCAGCCAGACCGCGTCCGGGCCGGCCACCCCGAGCAGCTGGCCGCCGGTGCGCCGCATCCACGGCACCACCTGGCCGTAGCCGAACCGGACCACCAGCGTGCAGTCCATCTCGACTGAGCCGGACCGGCCCTCGACGATGCGCACCAGGGCCGGCGGCCGGCCGTCCCGGGGCGGCATGAAGTCGGTGACCCGGACCGTGCCGGTGGGGGTCTGCCAGTCCGTCTCCAGGATCAGCGAGTCAGTCTGGTACTGCCGGGTGACCTGGGCCTGCGTGTCACCGGGCGCGGGGGCGATCCGCCAGTACCCGTGCTGGTCCGTGCCGAGCAGCGCGGCGAAGCAGGCCGGGGAGTCGAACCGGGGCAGGCACAGCCAGTCCACTGAGCCGTCCCGGCTGACCAGCGCCGCCGACTGCATGTCGCCGACGAGCGCGTAATCCTCGATCAGGGCCGGCACAGTACCTCCAGACTGGGGTTGCACAGCCTGATCGTAGGCGGTGCCCCCGTAAACTGTGCACCGTGCACCGATCTCCTCCTGGCCGCGGCGCGTGGCGCGGCGGTGCGGCCTTCCTGCTGACCAGCGGGCTGCTGCTGGCCGCCACTGGATGCGCCAAATTCGATGCCGTCCTGGGCCAGCAGGAAGCGGTGGTCCACTTCCGGGACGGGACGCCGAACGCCACCCGGCTGCACGTCCGGGCGGCCTGCTCGCATGTACCTCAGGCCAGGCCAGAAGCGCTGCCGACGGATCACAAGGCCTCAGACCTTCTGTATGACGTCATCTACCGGGTGGACAACGCGAGCAACGCGCAGATCGCCGAGCTCGAACAGTGCCTGCAAAAATACCCGTCGGTGGCGGGCATTGACATCCAAACGCCCGGGGGAAGCTAGCCGGGCTGCACCGCAGCCGCCCGACCGGAAGCACTGGGTACCACCGGCGCTCGCCTGCTGACGCTAAGTAGCCAAAGATCACCCGTTTGTTATCGACGGGGCCGCTGGAGCCCGTGGTGAACGGGTCTGCCGATCTGCCTGGATCCGCTGACCAGCCGGGCCACGGGCCTGGCCGGCCAAGGATTTGCGCACACCCGGCATGGGTATGGTTTAATCACCATTGCCTATCAAACAGATCGACATACTAAGCTGATAGACAAGGTGGTTATCGATGAGACGAGTCCTCCTGGCTGCCGGAGTCACCGCAGCCGTCACCGCCCTGGCCGCCGGATGCTCGTCATCCGCCGCGTCGTCGGGCTCCCCGGGCTCCTCGTCTGGGGGGAGCAGTAATTCCGCACCAGTCACCCTGCGCCTGGGCTTCCTGGCCAACATCACCCATGCCTCGGCGCTGGTCGCCCTCAAGGAGGGCTTCTTCGCCAAGGACCTGGGCAAGAACGTCACGCTCAAGACCTCGGTGTTCAGCTCGGGCACCCAGGAGACGACCGCGCTGCTGGCCGGCCAGCTGGACGCGGCTTATGTCGGCCCCAACCCGGCCATCAACGCCTGGCAGAAGTCCGGCGGCAAGGCCATCAAGATCATCTCCGGTGCGGCGTCCGGCGGCGCGGCGCTGGTGGTCAAGCCGGGCATCAGCAGCGTCAGCCAGCTCAAGGGCCAGAAGCTGGCCACCCCGTCGCTCGGCAACACCCAGGACGTGGCGCTGCGCTACTACCTCAAGCAGCACGGGCTGACCACCAGCCAGACCAGCGGCGGCGACGTGCCGATCACGCCGATCGCGCCGAACTCGGACGCGGTGCTGGAATTCAAGTCCGGCCAGATCGCGGGCGGCTGGGAGCCGGCCCCGTACGACATCGAGATGCAGCAGGACGGCGGCAAGGTGCTGGTCAACGAGGCCAGCCTGTGGCCCGGCGGCAAGTTCGTCACCACCAACCTGGTCGTCGCGCAGAGCTTCCTGGCCGCCCACCCCAGCGCGGTGACCGGCCTGCTCAAGGCCCAGATCCAGGCGAACTCGTTCATCAACCAGAACACCTCGGCCGCGGAGACGGCGGCCAACGCCGAGCTGACCTCGCTGACCGGCAAGGCACTCAAGTCCTCGGTGCTGCCGCTCGCCTTCAAGGCGATCACGTTCACCAATGACCCGATCGCCTCCTCGCTGGCCACCGACGCCAAGCACGCCGAGGCGGTGGGCCTGCTCAAGCCGGTCAACCTGGCCGGGATCTATGACCTCGGCCCGCTCAACGCCCTGCTCAAAGCCGACGGACAAGCACAGGTGAGCCCATGAGCATTGACGCACGACGGGCGGCGCCCACGGCGGTCACCCCGGTGACCGCCGCGGGTCCCGCGGTACAAATCAGCGACGTATCCAAGGTCTTCGGCCGCGGGGACACCGCGCTGCAGGCCCTGGACGGGGTGTCGCTCGCGGTGGCCCCGGGGGAGTTCGTCTGCCTCATCGGCGCCTCCGGCTGCGGCAAGAGCACCCTGCTGAATCTCATCGCCAGGCTGGATGTGCCGACAGCGGGGGAGGTCTCCACCGGCGGGCGGAAGGTCTCGCTGATGTTCCAGGAGTCGGCGCTGTTCCCGTGGCTGACCGCGGCCCGCAACGTGGAGATGCCGCTGCGATCGGCCGGCGTGCCCCGTGCGCAGCGCCGCGAGCGGGTGGCCGAACTGCTGGACCTGGTCCAGCTCACCCCGTTCGCGGGCAAGCGGCCGCACGAGCTGTCCGGTGGCATGCGGCAGCGCGTCGCCCTGGCCCGGGCGCTGGCCCAGGACGCCGACGTGCTGCTGATGGACGAGCCGTTCGGCGCGCTGGACGCGATGACCAGGGATCTGCTGCACGAGGTGCTGGAGGGCATCTGGCGGCGGCGCAACCTCAGCATCGTGTTCGTCACCCATGAGGTACGCGAGGCGGTCCGGCTCGGCGACCGGGTGGTGCTGCTGAGCAGCCGGCCCGGCCGGGTCATCGGCGAGTTCGAGGTCGGCTTCGACCGGCCACGCGGGATGGACTCGGCGGACACCGTCGGGCTGGCAATCAAGATCAAGGACAGGCTGCGGGAGGAGATTATCCGCCATGGCCGTTGAGACACCGCGCGAACCCGCGGCCGCCCTGGCCGGGCTCGACCAGCTCGACCAGGCCCCGCCGCAGCAGGCCAGGCGGCACCTCGGCGCCCGGATCTGGGCGGGCACCTGGCCCAAGCTGCTGGCCCTGGTGCTCGCGCTGGCCATCTGGGAATTGGTCTACCTGAGCGGGTTCAAGCACGCGATCCTGCCTGGCCCGGCCACCACGCTGCGCAACCTGTGGGACCAGCTGCAGCATGGGCTGATCTGGCAGGCGATCGGCACCACCCTGCGCCGCGCGGTCATCGGGTTCGCGATCGCGCTGGTCATCGGCACCGTGGTGGGCGCGCTGGTGTCCCGGATCCGGCCGCTGCGGGCCGGGTTCGGCTCGCTGATCACGGCCCTGCAGACGCTGCCGTCGATCGTCTGGGTGCCGTTCGCCATCATCCTGTTCGGCGCGAACACGACCGCGATCCTGTTCGTCATCGTGATGACGGCCGCGCCGGCCATCGCCAACGGGCTGATCGCCGGGGCCGACTATGTGCCGCCGCTGCTGCTCCGGGCGGGCAAGACGATGGGGCTGCGCCGCGTGTCGCTGTACCGGCACGTGATCATGCCCGCCACCCTGCCCGCGTTCGTCAGCGGGCTCAAGCAGGGCTGGGCGTTCGGCTGGCATGGCCTGATCGCGGCGGAGATCGTCGTGATCATCCTGGGCCAGCCGTCGCTGGGCGTGCTGCTCACCAACGACCAGGACCAGGCCGACATGGCCTCGGCCATCGCGGTCATCCTCATCATCCTGGTCGTCGGCATCGTGGTCGACATGCTGTTCAACCTCGTCAACGGCCGGATCCGGCGGCGCTGGGGCGTGGCCGAGGCAGCGGCCTAGCCGGCCCGGCGGGGGCCGCCCTCCCGGCCCCCGCCGGCCAGTTAGCGCAGGATGAGCGGGTTCGTCCCGGCCGGCACCAGCTCGCCGATCACCGGCGCGCCGGGGATCTCACCGGCGATCAGCAGCCCGCCCGAGGTCTGCGCGTCCGCCAGCAGCAGCAGGTCCTCCTCGGCCAGGCCACCCAGGTCGGTGTGCGGGGCGACCCAGTCCAGGTTGCGCCGGCTGCCGCCCGGCACGTACCCCTCGCGAACCGCCTCCCGCGCGCCCTCGATCAGCGGCACCGCGGCGTGGTCCAGCACCGCCGACACCCTGCTGGCCCGGGCCAGCTTGTACAGGTGACCGAGCAGCCCGAACCCGGTCACGTCGGTGGCACAGCGCACCCCGGCGGCCAGTGCGGCCCGGCTCGCTTCCGCGTTCAGCGTCGTCATCACGTCGATCGCCTGCGGGAACACGGTCCCGGTCGCCTTGTGCCGTGCGTTCAGCACCCCGCTGCCCAGCGGCTTGGTCAGGCTGAGCGGCAGCCCGGGCCG
>DATCUG010000069.1:0-7845 GCA_036567525.1 Streptosporangiaceae bacterium
GGGCCTGGCCGCTGCCCCCGCAGCCGCCAGGCCCGCCGCCCGCTCCCCCAGGGTTATGCGTCGCGGCGCAGGAACACCACCACCCCGGCGATGATCGCGATCAGCGCGTAACCGAGGAACACGGCGAACCCGGTCCAGGCCGAGAACATGTGCGCGCCCGGATCGCTGGCCGTGGTCCAGACCTGCATGCCCGCGTTGAACGGGATCCACTTGTCCACGTGGTCCTGCCAGTTCGAGGGCAGGAAGTTGACCAGCACGAACAGCACGAACAGCAGGCCGATGGACGCGGAGATGGCGGCGGCCGTGTGCCGCAGCAGGGTGCCGAGGCCGAACGCCAGCATGCCGCACACGGCCAGGAACAGCCCGCCGCCGATCACCGCGCGCAGCACGTTCGGGTCGCTGAGGCTCGTGTTCAGGTGCTTGGTGGACAGGATGGCCTGCCCGACGAAGAACGAGGCGAACGACGCGACCAGCCCGCTGACCAGGCTGACCAGGGTGAACACGATGCCCTTGGCGGCCAGTACGGTGCCCCGCCGGGGCTGCACGGACAGCGAGGTGCGGATCATCCCGGTGGAGTACTCGGAGGTGATGGTCAGCGCGCCGAGCACCACGATGATCAGCTGGCCGAGGACCAGGCCGATCAGGCTGTGCTGGGTCGGGTCAGACAGCGGCCCGGTGGCCCCATGCGGGCGGTTGATCGCGCCCACACAGGCCAGCGCGCCGATGCCGATGGTGACGACCACCATGGCCAGCAGCGTCCAGTAGGTGGACCGGACCGAGCGGATCTTGGTGAGCTCGGAGCGCAGCGCGCCGCCGAGGCCGGCCGCCGCGCCGGGCGGGTCCAGCGGGGCCAGCCGGGCTGGAGTCTGAGCCGTCAGTGCCATCTCAGGCCACCTCTCCCGAGCCCACCGGCTGCCCGGCGGGCGCTGCCGCGTCCGGACCCGGCACCCCGGCCCGGAACTCCACGCTGGACGCGGTCAGCTCCATGAACGCCTCTTCCAGCGAGGCCTGGGTCGGCGCCAGCTCGTGCAGCCGGATCGCCTTGTCGTAGGCCAGGTCGCCGATCTGCTGAGCCTCCAGCCCTTGCACCACGATGGTGCCGTTGGCCCCGTCCACGGTCCGGCCGCCCGCCAGCGCGACCGCATGGGCCAGCGCCTCCCGTTGCGGGGTGCGCACCCGCACCGTCCGCACCGAGTTGCGCGCGATGAACTCGTCCACCGTGCAGTCGGCGATCAGCTTGCCGCGGCCGATGACCAGCAGGTGGTCGGCGGTGTTCTCCATCTCCGACATCAGGTGGCTGGACACGAAGATGGTCCGGCCCTCCGCGGCCAGCGCCTTCATCAGGTTCCGGATCCACAGGATGCCTTCCGGGTCCAGCCCGTTGACCGGCTCGTCGAACATCAGGGTGGCCGGGTCGCCGAGCAGCGCGGCGGCGATGCCGAGGCGCTGCCCCATGCCCAGCGAGAAGCCTTTCGACCGCTTCCTGGCCACCTCGGTCAGCCCGACCAGTTCGAGCACCTCGCCGACCCGCCGGGCGGGCAGGTTGTTGGTCTGAGCCAGGCACAGCAGGTGGTTGTAGGCGCTCCGGCCGCCGTGCACCGCCTTGGCGTCGAGCAGCGCGCCGACCTCCCGCATCGGGTGGGCGAGCCGGCGGAACTCTTTGCCGTGCACGGTGACCCGGCCCTCGGTCGGGTAGTCCAGCCCGAGGATGAGCCGCATCGTGGTGGTTTTGCCCGCCCCGTTGGGGCCGAGGAAGCCGGTGATCCGGCCTGGCTCCACGGAGAACGAGAGGTGGTCCACCGCCACCTTGTCCCCGTAACGTTTGGTGAGGCCCCGTGCCTCAATCATTGACGTGTCCCTTCGTCGGCCCGGGCCCGGGCGGCCCGCCTGCCTGTCAGTGCAGCCAAGTCTTCCGGACCGGAAGGGTGCGGCACATCGGCCGCTAAGCCGATCTTCGTCCGACCGTAGGGGGATGCCCGGCCTACTCCTGGCCGGTGATGCTCACTGGCCCAGCGGGCCGAGCTGGGCCAGCGCCGGCCGGGCCATGTCCAGGCTGACCTGGTCCAGCGACCAGGCCGCGGCGCACAGCGCGCGTAGCCCGTCCACCGGATCCCCCGCCCCGTCGAGGCTGAGCCCCGCGCCATCGTGGCCGCCGGACGCGCGCCATCCTCCGCAGCCGAACGCCCGTTCCTGGCGGGTCACCGCCGGATGCGGCTCGAGCAGGCCGGCCAGGTCAGTCGCCAGGTAACTCGGCCGCTGGCTGGGCGGGGCCAACACGGCGTCGGCCGGGCGGGTCACCCCGGTCAGCACGAGCAGGCTGGGCGCACCGGCCCGGACCGCGCCTTCGATGTCGGTGTCCAGCCGGTCGCCGACCACCAGCGGGTGCTGCGCCCCGGTCCGGGCCACCGCCTCGGCGTGCAGCGGCGGCTCCGGCTTGCCCGCGACGGCCGGCTGCTGCCCGGTGGCGTGCGCGATCACCTGGCACAGCGAGCCGTTGCCGGGCTGGATGCCGCGCGGGCTGGGCAGCGTGGCGTCCACGTTGGTGGCCACGAACCAGGCGCCGGCCCGGACGGCCAGCCCGCCTTCGAGCAGTTGCGGGTAGCCGATCCCGGGCGCGTAGCCCTCGACGACCGCGGCGGGCCGGTCCAGCGCGGTGCTGACCGGGCGGAGCCCGCGCTCACGCACCGCGATGCGCAGCGCGGTGGCGCCGAGGACCAGCACGGCGGCGCCGGGGGCCAGCCGGCTGGCCAGCAGGCTGGCCGCGGCCTGGGCCGACGTGATGACGTCCGTGGCCGCGGCGGGCACGCCGAACCCGGCTAGCTGGGCGGCGATCGCGGCGGGGGTGCGGGATGCGTTGTTGGTCACGAAGGCCAGCCGCATCCCGGTCCCGGCCGCCTTGGCCAGCGCCTCCGGTGCCCCGGGCACCGCACTGGGGCCCAGGTAGATCACGCCGTCCAGGTCGAGCAGGGCCACGTCGTAGCGCTGGCTCAGCGGCTCCGCGCAGCCGCGCAGCAGGCTGGCCAGCCCGGTCTCGCCTTGGGCATCATCCGCCCGGGCAGGCTCAGCAGTCACAGGATGCCCTTCGTCTCGTCCGGCCCGGTTGTGGGCCGGGTCTGGCCGGACGCCTCCGACCTGGCCCGCAGCGTAGCCCGGACGCCGCGCAGCGCGTCGGTGTAGTGCCGCAGTTCGGGCCGCATGGCCGCGGCCAGCGCGAGGTGCTCGGCCGCGGCGCCGGGGTCGCCGCCCCGGGCCAGCGCCAGGCCGAGGCCGAACTGCGCGTAGTCGTCGGCCGGGCTGGCCTCCACGATCTGCCGGAACGTCTGCGCCGCGTCCGCATACCGCCGGGTGTCGAACTGGGCCCGGGCCAGCGCCTCCAGCACGCTGCGCGACGTCGGCTCAGCCTCGGCCGCCCGCTCCAGCAACTGGGCCGCGGCGGCCGCGCTGCCCCGGCCGAGCAGTTCAAGGCCCCGCTGGTACCACGTGTACGCGTCACCATGCGGGGCCGGATTATCGCCGGGGGACGGCGGATTTTCCTCCGGACGGGAATCCTGGCCGTCCAGCGGTGCTTCTGACATATGTGCAGATCCTTCCGTCCGGCGAGGAACCAGCGATGCCGGGCCCGGCCGGGCTCGCGCTCGCGCCTTTCCGTGGTGTCCGTTATGCCCAGCAAAGGGTGAGCGGACTCGCGGCGGTCACGTCTCCACCGTACGACGTCATCGGCCAGGACAGCGCCCAGCAGCTGCGCGAGGCCGACCCGCACAACGTGGTCCGGCTGATCCTGCCGCCACCGCGGCCCGGCCAGCCCTGGGGGGACTATCAGGAGGCGGCCCGGCTGCTGCGGGACTGGCTGGGCGAGGGCGTTCTGGTCACCGAGGATGCGCCTGCGCTGTACCTGTACCAGCAGCGGCTGGTGGATCCCGGGCCCGGCGCGGGTGACGGCGTGCTGCAGCGCGGGCTGATCGGGGCGGTCCGGCTGGCCCCGCCCGAGGCGCGGATCGTGCTGCCGCACGAGGACGTGATGCCCGGGCCGGTGGCCGGCCGGCGCCAGCTCATGGAAGCCACCCAGGCCAACCTGGAGCCGATCTTCCTGCTGTATGACGGCGGCCCGGATACCGTCACGGCCCGGCTGACCGGCGAGCTGGCCGCTTCCGGCGAGCCGGTGCTCACCGCCCGGACCGAAGACGGCGTCGAGCACACGCTGTGGCCGCTGACCGACCCGGCCGCGCACGCGGCCATCGCGGCCGACCTGGCCCCGCGGCAGGCTCTGATCGCCGACGGGAACCACCGTTATGCCGCGTACCTGCAGCTGCAGGCCGACCGGTGGGCGGCCGGGGATGGTTCTGGGCCGTGGGACTATGGCCTGGCGCTGCTGGTGGACCAGACATCGTTCCCGGCCACGATCGGGGCCATCCACCGGGTGATTCCCGGGCTGGACCCGGGTGAGGCGGTGGAGCAGGCCAAGGCCGCGTTCACCGTCCGGCCGCTGCCCGGCGGCCCGGCGGGCCTGCCGGCCGCGCTGGACGCGCTGGCCGCGGCCGGCCAGGCCGCCCCGGCGTTCCTGGTGGCGGGACGGGGCCAGCTGCACCTGCTCACCGACCCTGATCCGGTCAGGCTGGAGGCGGCCATGCCGGCCGGCAAGTCCGCGGCCTGGCGGCGGCTGCCCAGTGCCGCGCTGCAGGAACTGCTGCTCGGTGACCTGTGGCAGATCACCGACGACGAGCGCACCGTGCAGGTGGTGCACCACGACGCGGCCCGCGCGGTGGCCCAGGCCGCCCAGGCGGGCGGCACCGCCGTGCTGGTCAACCCGCTGACCACGGCGGACGTGTATGCGGTGGCGGCGGCAGGCGAGCGGCTGCCGCGCAAGTCCACCTCGTTCGCACCCAAGCCGCGCACCGGCCTGGTGCTCCGCTCGTTCGCGGCCGGCTGAGGCGCTGTCGGTCAGGTCTTGCGCACGTAGAGACCGAACGGGCCGCCCGGCGCGGGCACGAAATGCTGGTCGAAGTACACCGTGATCTCCCGCGCCGTCCACGGGATGCGCTTGTAGGACAGCGGGGACAGCCACACGTAGTCGGCGCCGCGCAGCGCGGACAGCCACAGCGCCCGTACCGCGGGCACGTGCTGCGCCCCGCTGGCCGCGTTCCGCCCCTGGGACAGTGAGTAGTCGCTGCCGACCCCGTCCACCATCGGCACGCAGCCGGGCTTCGACGAGCCGAACCGGTTGGCCGCGATCGCGTAGGACGCCTGGTCGGCCAGCACGCACGCACCAGGCGGGATGACCCGCTGCGCCTGGTCGATGATGGTGCCGGTCAGCCCGGGCGTGGTCGGCGCCAGCGGCGGCTGCAGGGTGGTCTCGAAGCCGGCCTGGACGATGGCGAAGATCACGATGATGACGGACGCCGCTGCGGTGCCGTGCCGGGCCAGCCAGCCGGTGGCGCCGGCCGCCGGGCTGAGCGTGGCCACCAGCCGGCCCACCGGCAGCGCGATGGCCAGGGCCAGGAACGGGGCCAGGAAGCCCGCGTAGTGGTAGTAGAAGTCGGCTGGCCAGAGGAACGCGATGATGGTCAGCACGGTCGCGCCGTAGGCGAACTGCTCCAGCGGCAGCGGCGCCTGCCCGGACCGCCGTGAGGCGGCCACCGCGCACCCCACGATCAGGACCAGGATGGCCACCGTGACGATAGTCAGCGGGACCGGGCCGAGGCTGGAGAAGTCGGTCAGCCCGGTGATCTGGTGCAGCCGGTAGGACATCGCGACCCGGACCACGTCCACCCGGACCAGCTGGGCCAGCACCACGCTGTCATAGAAGGTGCGCGGGGCCAGCGCCGCGAACGGCAGCACCGCGGCCAGGAAGCCGGCCGCCACCCCGGCCGCGAAACCGAGGGCCCGCCGCGGCTGCCGGGCGGCCAGCACCAGGATGACCAGGACCGGCAGGATGGCCCACACTTTGATCGCGCCCGCAAAGCCGAACGCGAGGCCGCCCCAGACCAGCCGCTTACCGGAACCGGACAGCCGGTCGCCGTCGAATACGGCCAGCGCGCCGAGCACGCAGAACAGCACCAGCCACGGCTCCAGCAGCACGGTGTGCGCGGCCTGCACGCTGGCCGGGTAGACGGCCACGATCCCGCTGGCCAGGATGACGGCCAGCAGCCCGCGCTGCCGGACCAGCAGGCCGGCCAGCCCGGCTGCGGCGCCGCCCGCCACCGCGGTCAGGATCCGGCCCACGCCCATCCCCCATGCGGTGCCCAGCGCCTTGGTCGCCGCCGCCACCGGGGCCATCAGCAGGGTGATCCCGGGCGGCTGCACCATGATGAAGTCGCGGTACGGCAGGTAGCCGTGGATGAGCAGGATCGCGCTGCCGAAGTCGGTGCCGTCGTCGTACTCGGTGACGCCGAGCAGGTACTGCGGCCGGGTCAGCTGGTACAGGCGCAGCCCGACGGCCAGCACGGTGATCAGCACAATGGCCGTGTTCACCTGGCCGGACGGTGTCCAGCTGCGCCGTGGGCCGGGCTGCGCTGGCGATGTCTGCGACTTAGCGGCAGGCATTCTCACTGGTAATCCACTCACAGTCGGTTGCTTCGCAACGCTTTCCCGACAGACCCGGTCCTGCGCCGGAGGCCTGGTCAGGAACGGCAGGCCGCAAGCAACCGAGATCATCCCCCGGCCGGTGTCCGCCATTTCGCGTCAGGGGCACGATCCGACCGCGCTCCGATACTACTCGGAGCCGGAGTGCAATCGCTGCCGCATCCGGCCGGCCGCCCGGCCGGGACGGCGTCTGGCCGCGCCCTGGTGCGTGCCGACGGCCATCGGCACTGTCTGGAACCATGGTGGCATGGACACGGCCGAGCGCAGACCGCCGACCCCGGGGATTACCGATCTTGGGCACGATGTGTACGAGATCGATACCCGGATGGCCGGCTACCCGGGCATCACCGCTGGCTACCTGATCCGTAGTGACCGGCCGTGCCTGGTGGAGACGGGCACTGCCCCGTCGGCCCCGGTGGTCCGCGACGCGCTGGCCACGCTCGGCCTCGGCCCGGCCGACCTGGCAACGGTGGTGGTGACGCACATCCACCTGGATCACGCCGGCGGCACCGGGGACATCGCCGCGATGTACCCCGGGGCGGAGGTGGTGGTGCACGAGCGCGGCGCCCGGCATCTGGCCGACCCGGCCCGGCTCATGGCCAGCGCCCGGATGGTGTACGGGGACGCGCTGGACCGGCTGTTCGGGGCCATGCAGCCGACCCCGGCCGAGCGCATCGTCAGCGTGGCCGAGCGTGGCCGTATCGACCTGGGCGGCGGCCGCTGGCTGGACAGCCACTACTCGCCCGGGCACGCCAAGCACCACGTCGGGCTGATCGACTCGGTGAGCGGCGACCTGTACGTCGGGGACGCGGCCGGGGTGTACATCCCGGAGACCCGCGACCTGCGGCCGGCCACCCCGCCGCCCGACTTCGATCTGGAGACCGCGCTCCGCTCGCTGCGCATGTTCGCCGCGCTGCAGCCGGAGCGGCTGCTGTTCAGCCACTACGGGCCGGTGCCGGAGGTGGCCGGAACGCTGCAGCGCTCAGCTGAGGAGATCCAGGTCTGGGTGGCGGAGACCCGGCGCGCCCGGGACGCCGGGCTGGACCTCGATCACGCGGTGGCCATGGTGCGGGACCGCACCAGGCAGCGGTACGCGATGCTCGCCGCGGACGCCGACCCGGACGTCGCGGCCCGCTTCGAGGCGGTCAGCGGCACCGAAGGCAGTGTCGCCGGCATCATGCACTGGCTGGACCGGGACAACGCGTCCTGACGGCTGCTTTGACGGCTCCCTAACGGCGGCCCCAGCCCTGCCGCACCCGCACCCCG
>DATCUG010000070.1:0-7164 GCA_036567525.1 Streptosporangiaceae bacterium
CGGGCCCGGCCCGGCGGCCCGCCGCCCGGAAGCGGCGCACCGGCCTGGCTACCGCAGTGGCCTGCGTGGCCGTGCTCGCGGCGGGCGGCGCCGCGTACGCGGCGCTGCATGACTCCGCGCTGCGCACCGGGCCACCGGCGGCGGCCGGGTCGACGGGGGCCAGCGCGCCGCCGTCCGGTGCGGCCACGGCGCCAGTCACCCCCGTCGGCACCGTGCAGGCCTACTACGCGGCGATCAGCGCGCACCAGTACCTACGGGCCTGGAACCTGGGCGGCAAGAACAGCGGCACCACGTTCAGCCAGTTCGAGAACGGGTTCACTACGACCAGGGCGGACCGGGTGACGATCTTGGACCATGCCGGGAACGCGGTGACGGCCCGGCTGTCCGCGGTGCAGACGGACGGCTCGGTGAAGAACTTCCTCGGTAAGTACCTGGTCGAGAACGGGGTCATCACCAAGTTCTTCGTCACCCAGCTCAGCTGAGCCGGTCGGCCGCCTCCGCCACCTGGGCCCGCTTGGGCTGGCCGGCCGGTGCCGGGCTGATCAGGCCGGCCGGCAGCCGGCCGGCCAGGGCCAGCGCGGCCAGCGCGGCCAGCGCGCTGATCACGAACGCGATAGCCACTCCGCCACGCAGGCCGGGACCGAGGCTGGCGGTGGCGGCCACGGCCGCGCCGCCCACCCCGATGCCGGTCGCGGTGCCGAGCACATCGGCCAGGTTCAGGGAGGCGGACGCCCAGCCCTCCCGGCCGGGTGGCGCCTCGCGCAGCATCATCAGCGTGGTCGGCGCGTAACCCACGCCCATGCCCAGCCCGGCCAGGGACCAGGCGGCCAGCCCGACCGCGACCGGCACGGACGGGTGCAGCACAGTCATCATCCCGGCAATGCCGGCCAGGATGATGACCAGCCCGATGCGCACCAGGCGGCGGCCCGGCCAGCTGGCGCTGAGCTGGGCCTGCGCCCAGGCGCCCGCGGTCCAGGCCAGCGTCGATCCGGTCACCGCGGCACCCGCCAGCACCGGGCTGTGGTGCCGGAGCACGGTGATGGTCAGCGTCACGTAAGCGTCGGCGCCGAAGAACGCGAACGTGAGCAGGCCACGGGTCAGCACGGTCACCGGCAGCCCGGGCCGGGCCCGCCCGGTGCCCGGCGGGACCAGCCGCCGCAGCGCGGGCAGCCCGGTCACCACGCCCGCCAGGATCACGGCCAGCCCGGCCAGCCCGTTGACTCCACCACCGCGGTGCCCGGCCAGCACGCATCCGCCCGCGGCCAGCGTGAGGCCGGCCAGCATCAGTGCGGTGCCGAGGGCCACCCGGACCCCATCGATCAGCCGGTGCCCGCCCACGTGCCGGGTACCGGGTGGGCCGAGCCGGCTGAGCGAGGGCACCGCGATCAGCCCGGCGATGGCCACCAGCGGCAGCAGGCCCAGGAAAACCCACCGCCAGCCGAACAGGTGGGCGACCCCGGCGCTCAGCGCGGGGCCGGCCAGCCCGGGCACGACCCAGGCGGTGGACAGCACGGCCATCATCCGGGCCCGCAGCCGGCCGGGCAGGCCGCGCCCGATCGAGGCGTAGGCGACCGCGGGCACCGCGCCGCCGCCGATGCCCTGCAGCGCCCGGCCGGCCACCAGGATCGGCATCGACGAGGCCAGCCCCGCTACCGCCAGCCCGGCGCTGAACAGCACCAGCCCGGCCAGGAACGGGATGGCCGGCCCGTGCCGGTCCGTCTCCCGGCCGGCCGCCACGATGCCGACGATGCTGCCCAGCATGAACGCGCTGAACACCCAGCCGTACAGCCACAGCCCGCCGAGCTCACGCGCCACCACCGGCATGACCGTGATCACGGCCAGCGCCTCAGCCGCGACGAACGTGATGGCCAGCACGAGACCAGCGGTCAGCGCACGGTTCGGCGGCGCCCACAAGCCCTCACGCATCGCGGCCTCCCCCTGACCAACCTCACCTCGTCTGGGGCCGGACCGCAACCCTCTACTGAACGATAGTTCGCTCAGCGCACGCGGTACGCACCCACCGTTACCTCGACCGTCACGGTCAGCGGGTCGGGCAGCGCCGCGATCCGGTCCCGCCGCTGCGCCGGGGCAATGTGGTAGGCGCTCGGGCCCATGCTGACCAGGTCATGAACCGCCGCGTGGCCGAGCCGCACCGGGTAGCTCAGCGGCTGGCCGGCCAGCTGCCGGAGACCGGCCGTGGCCGCGGCCACCCGCTCCGGCTTGGCCGCGTCCACACTGAGCATGCCGAGCGGCCCGACCAGTTCGGCCAGGTGCCGGGGGCCCGGAGTGACGAGCAGGAAAATCCCGGCCGGATCGAGCACCCGGATCGTCTCGGCCAGGTTGCGCGGGCCGAACACGCTCAGCACGATCGCGGCCGACCGGTCGGCCAGCGGGAAGCGCCGCCACACATCGCTGCCCACCGCGACCGCCCGCGGGTGGGCCCGGGCCGCCTTGCGCAGCGCCGCCTTGGACAGATCCAGGCAGATGCCGGGCCGGCCGGGCAGCGCGGCCAGCACCGCGGCCAGGTAGTAGCCGGTCCCGCCGGCCAGATCCAGCACGATGCCCGGGCCGGTGGCCGGGCCGAGCCGGCGGGCCAGCCCGCTCACCGTGTCCGCTATCGGAGCGTAGTGCCGCTGGCCCAGGAAGCTCTCCCGGGCCGCGATCATCCCGGCCGTGTCGGCCTGATGCGGCCGGCCGCCACCGGTATCCAGGTTGATATAGCCCTGCCGGGCGATGTCGTAGGCGTGGCCCCGCGGGCAGCGCAGCGCGGCGTCCCGGACGGCCAGCGGCCGGCCGCAGACCGGGCAGCGCAGCGCGGCCAGCGCGTCAGCCAGGGCTGGAGTCAGCGACGGAGTCACGGCGCACCGCGGTTACGGCTTGCGGCCCACCGCGGTGTAGGTGGGCAGCATCGGCAGCGCGCCGACGCTGACTTCGCCGGGCCGCCAGTGGCCCAGCGGGGTCAGCCCCGGCTCGACCAGGTCAAGCCCGGCGAAGAACTCGCTCATCTCCGGTTGGCTGCGCGGGGTGATGGACACCGCGGAGTGCTCGTTGTACGTGTTGGTGCCGGCTGCCACCGTCTCAGCCATGATGTCGCTGGACGCGTGCGAGATGACCAGGTAACTGCCGGACGGCACGGCCTGCATCAGCCGGGCCACGATCGCGTGCGGATCGTCGCTGTCCGGCACGAAATGCAGGATGGCCAGCAGCATCACCGCGATCGGCTGGCTGAAGTCGAGGGTATGCGCGGCCTCGCGCAGGATCGTGCCGGTGTCCCGGATGTCCGCGCTGATGTAGGCGGTCTCGCCGCGCGGGTCGCTGGTCAGCAGGGCGCGGGCGTGAGTGAGCACGATCGGGTCGTTGTCCACGTAGACGATCCGCGACCCGGGCGCGGCGCGCTGCGCCACCTCATGCGTGTTGTCCGCGGTGGGCAGACCGGTGCCGATGTCCAGGAACTGCCGGATGCCCGCCTCGGCGGCCAGGAAGTGCACGGCCCGGGCCAGGAACTCGCGGCCGCTCCGGGCGACCAGGCCCATCTCCGGCATGACCCGGAGCACCTGCTCGCCGGCGGTCCGGTCGGCGGCGAAGTTGTCCTTGCCGCCGAGCAGGTAGTCCCACACCCGGGCTGGGTGGGCCACCGTGGTATCGAAGCTCGTCAGCACGTCCTCCTCCGCCACTGCCCGCCTCCTAGCCGTCCCGCCTGGATGCTCCACCTTATGCTGACCCGGGGCCGGCCCCGCCGGGGGAAGCAGCCAGACCAGGAAAGCGTTAGACAACCAGTGACCTCCCCGCCTATCGCGCCGCGCGCCGCCGCGCGTGCCGAATCCTGGCGTGCCCTGGCCCCGGTCATCGCCTACCCGGCCGAGCTGCCGGTCAGCCAGGTCAAGGACGAGATCGCCGCGGCCATCCGGGAGCACCAGGTGGTGATCGTGGCCGGGGAGACCGGGTCGGGCAAGACCACCCAGCTGCCCAAGATCTGCCTGGAGCTGGGCCGCGGGGTGACCGGGCAGATCGGGCACACCCAGCCGCGGCGGATCGCCGCCCGCAGCGTGGCCGAGCGGATCGCCACCGAACTCGGCACCGAACTGGGCAGCGCGGTCGGGTACAAAGTGCGGTTCAGCGACACCTCCAGCGACGGCACGCTGATCAAGGTGATGACGGACGGCATCCTGCTCACCGAGCTGCAGCGGGACCGTCAGCTGCGCCGCTACGACACGCTGATCATCGACGAGGCGCACGAGCGCAGCCTGAACATCGACTTCATCCTGGGCTACCTCAAGCGGCTGCTGCCCCGCCGCCCCGACCTCAAGGTGATCATCACGTCGGCCACCATCGACCCGCAGCGGTTCAGCGATCATTTTGGCGGAGCCGAATCAGGCAAGCAGAGCGACGGGGCGCCGGTGCTGGAAGTGTCCGGGCGCACCTACCCGGTCGAGGTGCGCTACCGGCCGCTGGCCGACCCGGACCACCCGGAGCACGAGCCCAGGGACCAGGTGCAGGGCATCCTGGACGCGGTGGCCGAGCTCAGGCGGGCCGGGCCCGGCGACATCCTGGTGTTCCTCAGCGGCGAGCGGGAGATCAGGGACACCGCCGACGCGCTGGCCGGCCAGGACGACCTGGACGTGCTGCCGCTGTACGCCCGGCTGTCCGCGGCCGAGCAGCACCGCGTGTTCGAGCCGGGCCGGTTCGCTCACTCCCGCGCCGGGCGCCGGGTGGTGCTGGCCACCAACGTGGCGGAGACGTCGCTGACCGTCCCGGGCATCCACTACGTGATCGACCCGGGCACGGCCCGGATCTCCCGGTACAGCCACCGCACCAAGGTGCAGCGGCTGCCCATCGAGCGGATCTCACAGGCGTCGGCCAGCCAGCGGGCGGGCCGCTGCGGGCGGACCGCGGACGGCGTGTGCATCCGGCTGTACACCGAGGAAGACTTCGCCGCGCGGCCCGCATTCACCGACCCGGAGATCCTGCGCACCAACCTGGCCTCGGTCATCCTGCAGATGGCCGCGCTCGACCTGGGCGACATGGCCGACTTCCCGTTCGTCGACCCGCCGGACTCACGCAACATCGCGGACGGGGTCCGGCTGCTGGCGGAACTCGGCGCGTTCGCGCCCGGCAAGGCCAGCCCGGGAAAGCTCACTGACGTGGGGCGCAAGCTGGCCCGGCTGCCGGTGGACCCACGGCTGGGCCGGATGATCCTGGCCGCCGGGCAGCACGGCTGTGTCCGCGAAGTGCTGATCATCGCGGCCGCGCTGTCCATCATCGATCCGCGGGAGCGGCCCACCGAGCACCGCGAGGCGGCCGACGCGATGCACCGCAGGTTCGCCGTGCCCGGTTCCGACTTCCTCGGTTTTCTGGCCCTGTGGGACTACCTGCGCGCCCAGCAGGCCGAGTTGTCGGCATCGGCGTTCAGGAGAATGTGCCGCCGGGAGTATCTCCACTACCTGCGCGTGCGCGAATGGCAGGACGTGTACGGGCAACTGCGCCAGGCCGCGGCCGACCTCGGCGTGGTCATCGGGCGGGACCGCCGCCGCCCGCGGCCGGCCGGGCCGGCCGGGACCGGAGACCGGTTCCCGGCCGAGCTGGCCGACCGGGTGCACATGTCGCTGCTGGCCGGGCTGCTGTCGCACGTCGGGATGCAGGACGCCCCGGCCGCGCAGCGCGGCAAACGGCGCGGGCCGGCCGAGTTCTCCGGCGCCCGCGGCGCACGGTTCGCCATCTTCCCCGACTCGGTGCTGGCCCGGAAGCCGCCGTCCTGGGTGGTCGCGGCCGAGCTGGTCGAGACGTCCCGGCTGTGGGCCCGGGTGACCGCGCGGATCGACCCGGCCTGGGCCGAGCCGCTGGCCGGGCACCTGGTCAAGCGCAGTTACAGCGAGCCGCGCTGGGACGCGCGGCGCGGCGCCGTGCTGGCCACCGAGAAGGTCAGCCTGTACGGGCTGCCGATCGTGCCCGCGCGCACGGTGAACTTCGCCCGGATCGACCCGGCCGCTGCCCGCGAGCTGTTCATCCAGCATGCGCTGGTGGACGGCGACTGGCAGACCCACCACCGGTTCTTCGCCCGGAACCAGCGGGTGCTGGACGAGGCGGCCAGCCTGGAGCAGAAGGCCCGGCGGCGCGGCATCGTGGCCGACGACTCGGTCCTGTTCGCGTTCTACGACCAGCGGATCCCGGCCTCGGTGACGTCGGCCCGGCACTTCGACAGCTGGTGGAAGAAGACCCGGGCCGGCCAGCCGGACCTGCTCGACCTGTCGCTGGCCGACCTGGTCGGGCCGGCCGCCGGGCAGATCGGGCCGGCCGACTACCCGGAGAGCTGGGGCGACCTGCCGCTGTCCTACGAGTTCGAGCCGGGCGCGCCGGACGACGGGGTGACCGTGGACATCCCGCTGGCCCAGCTCAACCAGGTGGACGCGGCGGAGTTCGGCTGGCAGGTCCCGGGATTGCGCGAGGAGACGGTGACCGAGCTGATCCGGACGCTGCCGAAACAGCTGCGCACGATGTTCGTGCCGGTGCCGGACACGGCCCGGGCCGTGCTGCCGGAGCTGGGCGCGCCGCACGGGGACCTGCTCGACGCGCTGAGCGCGGCGCTCGGCCGGCGCGGCGGCGTGCCGGTGCCACGGTCGGCGTTCGACGAGTCGCGGCTGCCCGCGCACCTGCGGGTCACGTTCCGGGTGCTGGACGACGACGGGCCCGATGCGGACGGCACCGTGCTGGCGGCCGGCAAGGACCTGGCCGAGCTGCGCCGCCAGCTCCGGCCCCGGCTGCAGGCCACGCTGAGCGAGGCGGCCCGCGGGCTGACCCGGACCGGGCTGCGCAGCTGGGATCTGGATGCGCTGCCCCGGGTGTTCGAGCATGGCCAGGTCCGGGCGTACCCGGCGCTGGCCGACGCCGGGGATGCGGTGGACATCCGGCTGTTCGAGACGGAAGCCGAAGCGGACGCGGCCATGCTGCAGGGCACCCGGCGGCTGCTGCTGATCGCCGTGCCGTCCGGGGCGCGCGCGGTGGCCGGCCGACTGCCGGTCAGCGCCAAGCTGGCCATGAGCCGGCACCCGTACCGGAGCACCGACGCGCTGCTGGACGACTGCGCGGCGGCCGCCGCCGACCAGATCATCCGGGACGCGGGCGGCCCAGCCTGGGACGCGGCCGGCTTCGGCCGGCTGGCTGACCTGG
>DATCUG010000071.1:0-12625 GCA_036567525.1 Streptosporangiaceae bacterium
CCCGCCGCGTCCGGGCGGACCGCACCCGCCGCGGCAGCCCGGGCCCGCTCGGCCAAACCCAGCCGCTGGTAGATCTCCCGGGTGGCCAGCGACCCGTTCAGCGTGCAGAAGTGCAGCCCGGGCGCGCCCTCGGCGAGCAACCGCTCGCACATGCCCACCGCGTACTCCACGCCGATCTCCCGGACCGCGGACTTATCATCGCCCGCCGCGCGCACCCGCTCCCCCAGCCAGGCGGGGAACCTGGCCCCGGACAGCAGCACGATGCGGTCCAGCGTCTGGACACTGGTGATCGGCATAATGCCCGGGATGATCGGCACGTCACAGCCGGCCGCGGCCACCCGGTCCCGCAGCCGCAGGTAGTCCTCGACGTAGAAGAACATCTGAGTGATCGCGAAGTCGGCCCCGGCCCGGCACTTGGCCACGAAGTACCTGATGTCCGAGTCCAGGTCCGGCGAGCGCGGGTGGCCCTCGGGGAACGCCCCCACGCCGACGCAGAAGTCGCCCGATGCCTTGACCAGCTGGACCAGTTCGGCGGCGTAGTGCAGCCCGTCGGGGTGCGCCACCCACTCTCCGTTCGGGTCACCCGGCGGGTCGCCGCGCAAGGCCAGCACGTTCCGCACGCCCACCGCGGCGTACGAGCCGATCAGGTGGCGCAGTTCGGCCAGCGAGTGGTTGACCGCGGTGAAGTGCCCCATCGGGGTGAGCGTGGTCTCGGCCGCGATCCGCCCGGTGACCCGGACCGTGCGGTCCCGGGTCGAGCCGCCCGCGCCGTAAGTCACTGAGACGAACGTGGGCTGCAGCGGCTCGAGCTGCCGGATGGCCCGCCACAGCTTCCGCTCGGCCTCCTCGGTCTTGGGCGGCATGAACTCGAATGAGAACGATTCGCCCCCCGCGGCCAGCAAGTCACGGATGGCGGGTGCGCGGCGCAGGACCCCGGATGGCATGGTCCTAGGCTAACGGCGGCCAGCCGGCCGGAGCCAGCCACGGCCATCCCGGCTGGACACCGCGGTGGCCGGCCGATGCGCTGGTCACGGCCCAGGTCACGGGCCCAGGTCACGGTCAACCCACAGGCCAGGTCGCGGCCAACCCACAGGCCAGCACAGGCAGGTCACGGGTCAGCGAAGGGGCAGGTCACGGGCCAGCTGACGGGCAGGTCACGGGCGCGAAACGGCTAGTCTCGCGGTCATGCCGGACAGCGTTTCCGCACTGGATCAGGTGCGCAGCCAGGTCGGCCAGGTGCTGGCCGAGTTCCTGGCCCGGCAGCGCGCCGTGCTGCCGGGCGCGGACGGCGAACTGCGCCCCGGGCTGGACGCGCTGGCCGCGCTGCTGGCGGGCGGGAAACGGCTACGGCCGGCGTTCTGCTACTGGGGCTGGCGCGGCACCGGCGCGGCGGATGGCCCCGAGGTGCTGGCCGCGGCGGCCGCGCTGGAGTTGCTGCACGCGGGTGCGCTGGTGCACGACGACGTGATGGACGGGAGCGAGACCCGGCGTGGGCAGCCCGCGCTGCACCGCCGGTTCGCGGCTTACCACGCGGAGCAGGGCTGGCGCGGCTCGGCAGCCGCGTTCGGCACCGGCGCCGCGATCCTGCTCGGCGACCTGCTGCTGTGCTGGACCGACGAGCTGTTCGCGGCCAGCGGGCTGGGGCCGGAGGCGCTGGCCCGGGGCCGCCCGGTGCTCGACCTGATGCGCGGCGAGGTGATGGCCGGCCAGTACCTGGACCTGATGGCCCAGGCCAGCGGGGACGGCAGCGTGGCCAGCGCACTGCGCGTGGTGGAGTACAAGACGGCCCGGTACACCATCGAGCGCCCGCTGCACCTCGGCGCCGCGCTGGCTGGCGCCAGCATCGCCGGCGCCAGCATCACTGGGCCCAGCATCGCCGGGGCCGGCCGGGACCAGGCCAGCACCGGGATCACTGCGGCCTACACCGGCTACGGCCGCCCGCTCGGTGTGGCGTTCCAGCTCCGGGACGACATCCTCGGCATATTCGGCGACCCGGCCCGGACCGGCAAGCCGGCCATCGACGACCTGCGGGCGGGCAAGCGCACCGTGCTGCTGGCCATCACCCGGGCCCGGGCCAGCCCGGCCCAGGCCGCGGTCATCGACCGCTGGCTGGGCGACCCGGAGCTGGACGAGGCGGCCGCGGCCGAGGTGCGGGCCGTGATCACCAGCTCCGGCGCGCTGGCCGAATGCGAGCAGCTGATCACCCGTCACCTGGACCAGGCGCTCGGCGCGCTGGCCGCGGCGCCGATCACGGCCGGGGCCCGGGCGGCGCTGGCCGAGCTCGCGGTGACGGCGACCGCCCGGCACGATTGAACCAGGCACGGCGGGCCGCAGGCCCACCGTCCCGTGCTGCCCGCGCGCCAGGTACCGGCCCGGCCGCGGACTGGCGTTAGGTATCCAGGGCTCAGAACGCGAGCGCCTGGGCCCGCCGGTTCACCTCGGTACCGCGATGCTCGGCCATGGCCTGAATCGGCGTGCCCGGCAGCGAGTCATCGGCGGTGAACAGCCAGCGCACCGCCTCCTCGTCGTCGAAGCCGCAGTCGAACAGCACGGTCAGCGTGCCGTGCAGCCCCTTCAGGATCTGGCCCCCGTCGAAAAAGGCGGCGGGTACCGACCTGGTGCCATCTGGCCGCTGCACGGCCAGCAGCTTGCGATCGCGGAGCAGTTGCCTGATCCGGCTGGGCGGGAGGCCAAGCCGGTCGGCGCATTCTGAGAGAGTGAGCCAGTCGCCGACGAGTGCGTCGGCCGAGGGGTCGATCTGTGCCACGTTTCCGAATTTCCCACGTTGTGGCCGGGGTCAAACCCGGACACGCCAGTCTCGTCGCCGCGCTGACCAGTGAGCTCAGCCCACGACCGTGTCCCGCACGGCCACCGACGGGTCGGCGAACAGGCCGGTGTCCACCGGCCGGCCCGCTTCGATGGCCCGGCGGCCCTGCAGCAGGTCACGTGGCTGGCCCACCGCCAGGACGGCGGTCAGCTGGCCTACCTTAATCCCATTAGTCCCGTCAGTAACAGCCGGCTCGGCCCTGACCCAGCCCAGCGACCAGCGCTGGCCGCTGGCATCGCCGCGCTGGATGACCTGGTCGGACTCACCGCGGTGCCCGGCGAACTGGACCATGCGGCCGAACTGCTCGGACCAGAAGTACGGCACCGGGTCGTACTGCTCGTCCGCGCCGAGCAGGTTGGCCGCGGCCACCCGGGGCGCGTGCAGCGCGGTGTCCCAGTGCTCCACCCGGAGCCGCTGGCCGTACCGGCCGGACCAGAACGCGGCACAGTCCCCGGCCGCGTACACCCCTGGGACGGAGGCCCGCAACTGCCCGTCCACCTGCACCGCGTCCCGGAAGCCGGCCGCCAGCTGCACCCCGGAGCCGGCCAGCCAGCCGGTGCACGGCCGGACGCCCACCGCGGTCACCACCAGATCGGCGTCCAGCCAGCCGCCGCCGGGCAGGGCCAGCCCGCCCTCCTGGACCGATTCCACCGGCTGGCCGAGCCGCAGCTCCACACCGGCCGCGGCATACCAGGGAACCAGCAGCGCGCCCACCTCAGCGCCGAGCGCCGCGGCGGCGGGCGCGGCCGCCGCCTCCAGCACGGTCACGGCACAGCCCCGGGCCGCTGCCACGGTGGCCAGTTCGGCCCCGATCCAGCCCGCGCCGACGATGGCCAGCCGGGTGCCCGGGCGGAGCGCGGCCCGGATGGCCAGCGCATCGTCGATGGTGCGCAACACGTGCTGCGGACCCGGGCCGGGCAGCCGGATCGGGGCCGCCCCGGTCGCCACCATCAGCCGGTCGAACCCGATCTCGCCCCGGCTGGTGCGCAGCAGCCCGTCGTCCAGGCCGGTGGCCGCCTCGCCCAGCCTCAGGTCCAGGCCCAGCGCGGCGGCGTCGTCGGCCATCGAGGTGGAGTCCAGCTCGCCGAGCATGAGCTTCTTGGACAGCGGCGGGCGGTCGTAAGGCGGGTGCGGTTCGGCGCCGACCATGGTGATCCGGCCGCGGTACTCCCTGGCCCGCAGCTCTGCGGCAGTCCGCAACCCGGCCAGCCCGCCGCCCGTAATGACAATTCTTTCGATGCGCACGAGCACCTAGGCTACGGGCCAGGCCCGGGACGTCCGGGAATGCCCAGGTCAGCTAGCCCGGGGATACTATGTAGTTACTCCTGGTAACCGGCCGACACCGTACAGGTGTTCTGAGGGTCCGACGCCCCGGGCGGCCATACAATCATTCGCGATGGACCAGACGCTCGCGCGCCCACCCGTCGGCCGGGTACTCGATGGCCGCTACCGGGTTGAGTCCCTTATTGCCACTGGCGGGATGGCAACTGTTTACCTGGGTACCGACACCAGGCTGGACCGCACCGTGGCGCTTAAGGTCATGCACGCTGAACTGGCCAACGATGAGGACTTCGTCCGCCGCTTCGTGGGCGAGGCCAGGTCGGTGGCCAGGCTGTCGCACCCGAACGTGGTCGCCGTCTACGACCAGGGCGCGGACGGGCGCACGCTGTACCTGGCCATGGAGTACGTGCCGGGCCGGACGCTGCGCGACCTGATGAACGAGCGTGGCCGGCTCAGCCCGCGGGATGCGCTGGACATCATGGACGGCATCCTGGGCGGCCTGGCCGCGGCGCACGCGGCCGGCATCGCGCACCGCGACGTCAAGCCGGAGAACGTGCTGCTGACGTCCGGCCACTCGGTCAAGGTGGCCGACTTCGGGCTGGCCCGGACGATGGCCGGCACCAGCCACACGAAGACCGGCCTGCTGATCGGCACGGCCGCGTACCTGGCCCCAGAACAGGTCTCCCGGGGCACCGCCGACGCGCGGACCGACGTGTACGCGGCCGGGGTCATGCTGTTCGAGATGCTCACCGGCAGCCAGCCGCACACCGCGGACACACCGCTGGCCGTCGCGTACAAGCACGTCAACGAAGTCGTGCCGGCCCCGTCCCGGTTCGCGCCGGGGATCACGCCGTCGCTGGACGCGCTGGTCACCCGGGCCACCAGCCGGGACCCGGAACTGCGGCCGGTGGACGCCGGTCAGTTCCTGCGCGCGGTCGGCGAGGTGCGCCGCAGCCTGCCGCCCGGTGGCCCGGCCTACCCGCCCATCCCCGGCACCAGCATCCCGGCCAGCGCCGATCCCGGCGCCATCGGCCAGAGCCCGGCGGTCCCGGCCGCGGGCCAGTACCCGAGCGAGACGCAGCCGCCGCTGCCCGCCCCGGCCTACCAGACCCCGTACCCGGCCCGGGACGACGGGCCGGCCGGCTGGCCCGCCGACCTGCCCGCGGCCCCGCCGGAGGACGGCCTCATCCCCGGTCTGCCCGGTTCCGGTCACCGCGACCTGGTCCCGGCCGGGCCAGGCGGCGGCCTGGACACCACTCAGGTCAGGGACGACGGCTTCTACCGGTCGGGCAACCACACCACGGTGCTGGCCCCCGGTCAGGCGGACTACGGCCGCCGCGGCCACGGTCATGGCGGCTTCCGGGCGTACGAGCCCGGGCTGCAGCGCTGGCTGTTCAGCCGGCGGCTCATCTATGTCGTGGCCGGCCTGGCCGCGGTGGTCCTGATCGGCGTGCTGGTCTGGTACCAGACGGCCGGCAAGTACGCCACCGTGCCCCGGGTGGCCACACTGACCGCGGCCACCGCCCAGCAGGCCCTGCACAACGCCGGGTTCAGCACCACGATGGGCACCCCCCAGTTCAGCGACACGGTGACCAAGGGCAGCATCATCAGCACCTCGCCGGCCATCGGATCCCGGGTCAGCAAGGGCGCCGTGGTGACCCTGATCGTCTCGAAGGGGGCGCACGAGGCCACCGTGCCGCAGGTCACCGGGAACTCGCTGGCCGACGCGCAGAGCGCGCTCCGGCAGGCCGGGCTGATCCCGGGCAAGGTGGTGAACCAGGCGTCCACCACCATCCAGGCCGGGATCGTGATCAGCACCACGCCCGCCGCGGGCACCGGCTGGCCGGTCAACAAGCCGGTCACCCTGACGGTGAGCAGCGGGCAGCCGGTGCCGAACTTCGTCGGCCAGCAGAAAGCCGTGGCCGAACAGTGGGCGGCGGCCAATAGCGTTTCGCTTAACGAAGTAACGGTGAAGAGCAGCCAGCCCGCGGGCACGGTCGTGCAGCAGTCGGTGCCGTCCGGCGGCTCGTTCACGCCGCACCAGGTCATTACGATCGAGATTTCCAACGGCCCGCCGATGGTGGGGGTGCCCAACGTGGACGGCCAGCCGGTCAGCCAGGCCGAGCAGGCGCTGTCCCAGGCCGGCTTCCAGGTCAAGGTGGTCCAGGTGGGGCCGTTCAACAAGGTGTTCAGCTACAGCCCGAGCGGCCAGGCGCCGCAGGGCAGCACGATCACCCTCTACGTTGGCGTTTAGCAGGCCGCGGGTATTAGGCCGGTAAAGCTCGCGGCAGCGCTTTACCGGCTGCCCGGGTTCGCCCGCCTTTCCGGTGAAATTGGCGATACGCATCCACTAATATGAGCCGGCCTGACCGCGTGCCCGATTCAGCTGAGGCGGGCCCAAGTACCGAGAAGGCTCCGCTGAAACTCGACCGAGCGACCCTGCTCCGCCGGGCGACCCTGCCCCGCGGGGCGACCCTGCTCCGGGTGGTCGCGCACCTCGCCGCCTGGCTGCCGTTCGTGACCGGGGCAGCCCGGCTGGCCGGCGACGGCTGGATACCGCTCGGGGACAACGCGGCGATCGCGCTCCGGTCGTGGAACTCGCTCACCGCGCACGGCCCGCTGGTCGGCCAGGCCACCCGGCTCGCGCACGGGGTGTTCGACCCCGGGCCGCTGGAGTACTGGCTGCTGGCCATTCCGGTGCACATCAGCCCGGCACATGGGATCCTGTGGGGCGCCGCCATCTGCTGCATGGCCGCCTGCTCGCTGGCCATCGAAGCGGCCTGGGCGGCGGGCGGTGAGCTGGCCGGCCTGGCCGCCAGCGCGCTGACCATCGGCATGGTCCTGTGGCTGCCAGCCATCGCCGTGCCGCCGAGCTGGAACCCGTCGTTCGGCGCCATCTTCTTCCTGGCCGCGCTGGCCTCGGCCTGGGCCGTGCTGTGCGGGCACCGCGCCTGGTGGCCGGCCCTGGTCGTCACCGCCTCCATCGCCAGCCAGTGCCACCTGATGTTCGCGCTGGCCTCGGTCACGCTGGTGGTGCTAACCCTGGTCACCGGCAGCATCGATACGGTCCGGGCCGGAGCAGCCCGCACTATCACCGGCTACCGCTGGGTGATCATCGGGCTGCTGCTCGGCCTGGCCTGCTGGATCGGGCCGTTCATCCAGCAGTTCACCAGCCGCGACGGCAACCTGTCCAAGCTCATCGCCAACAGCGAGAGCGGCCTGGGCCCGCACACGGGATGGGTGTTCGCGCTGCGGGCGATCTCGTCCGCGGTGCAGCCGCCCCCGCTGTGGTGGAAGTCGCCGCTGCCGGAACACCGGATCGCCAGCGACATCACCGCGCACAGCCCGTGGCCCGGGCTGGCCGCGCTGATCATCCTGGTGGTGGCGGTGGCCGCCGCGCTGGGCCCGCTGCGCAGCCGCCGGCTGGCCGCGCTGGCCGCGGTGACCCTGGTGCTCAGCCTGGGCGCGCTGGTCACCTACTCGAGCATCCCGGTCCGGCCGACCACGCTGCTCACCCTGTCCTACCTGATCATGCTGATCCTGCCGATCGGCGTGGGCTGCTGGCTGGTCACCGGGACACTGGTCGTGCTGGCCGTGCGGCGGGCCCGGGCCCGGCAAACGGCTAGCCAGCCCGGCTGGCTGCCCACCCGCTGGGCCAGCGGCGTGGCCATCGCCGCCACCGTGGCCGTCGCGGCGCTGGCCGCGGTCAGCTGGCCCCGGCAGACCGGTGCGGTGCGCTACGTGATCCACGACCCGGCGCTGGCCGCGACCCGCACCGCGGCCAGCCAGATCGAGCACATGCTGCCCGGGCAGCGGGTGGCACTGCTCGTCCAGGACACCCACGGGGTGCTGGACGGCCGGGTCGCGGTGAGCCTGACCTGGGCGCTCACCCCGAGCGGCTTCCACGCCGAGATGACCAAGAGCCGGCTGGCCCGCGAGCTCGGGTCCAGCTACGTGTACCGCGGCCGGAGGATGAAGCTGGTCACGGTCGTGATCCGGGACGGCCAGGTCCGGGTGCACGTGACAAAGGCGTCTAAACTGCCCGTATCGCTCCGGCTGGCCAGCTCCCGGGACATCGGTGTCGATCTGAGCGGGATCGGGCAGCGATTGCGCTAATGTGGGCGGCTGGTTGAGTGACCGGCCAGTGAAGGACAGCTGTGAGCGGAACCAGGGTGACGCCAGCGGCCGGCGGATCGCAGCGCGACCCCGCTAACGCGGCTGGTGCCACGCCCAGCCACCGCTGGACCGACCCGGTCAGCCTGGCCATCGCCGGCTTCACCCTGCTCGGCCTGGCGCTCCGGCTGTTCCTGCTCAGCCGCCCCGGCTACCTGCTCGGCGTGACTCAGTACGACGACGGGCCGTACTTCGGCAGCGCGCTGCGGCTGGTGCACGGCGCGCTGCCGTACCGGGACTTCATCATCGTGCAGCCGCCCGGTATCACATTGCTGATGACCCCGGCCGCGCTGCTGGCCCAGGTCACCGGGACCGCCGGGGGCATGGCCCTGGGCCGCCTGCTGACCATCGCGGCCAGCTCGGCGGGCATCCTCATCGTCGGCTTGCTGGTCCGGCACCGCGGCCTGATCCCGGTCAGCCTGGCCTGCGGCATCCTGGCCATCTTCCCGGGCAGCCTGGTGGCCGCGCACACCGTGCTGATCGAACCGTGGCTGACCCTGTTCTGCCTGATCGGCGCGCTGGTGCTGCTGGACGGGGACCGGCTGGCGGCCAGCGGCCGCCGGCTGGTCTGGGCCGGGGTGGCGTTCGGCTTCGCCGGGGCGGTCGAGGTGTGGGCCATCCTCCCGGTGCTGGTGGTGGCGGTCCTGCTGGTGATCCAGGCGGCGAGACGGGCGGCCCGGTTCGTGGCCGGGGTGGCCATCGGGTTCTGCCTGCCGGTCATCCCGTTCGCGCTGACCGCCCCGCGCCGGTTCTACAACAGCTTCTTCGCCGCCCAGCTGTTCCGGGTGGTGCCCAGCCGGACCCCGGTGGAGAAGCGGCTCCGGCTGATGACCGGCATCGGCCAGGTGCTGCACCTGGGCAGCACCGGGGTGCTCATCCTGTCGCTGGCCATCGTGGCGCTTATCGTGGCCGCGCTGCCGGTGGCCTGGCTGATCACCCGGCGGCCGCTGACCGACCTGGACTGGTTCGCGGTCGGCAGCTGCACGCTGATCGTGGCCGCGTTCCTCTGGTACGCCCAGTTCTTCCTGCACTTCCCGGCGTTCCTGGCGCCGTTCCTCGGGCTGTCCATCGGGCTGGCCGCCGCCCGCCTGTCCCGCCGCCGTGCACGGCGCGGCTGGATCGAGCCGGCCGTGGCCGGCCTGATCACCCTGGGCGTGCTGGCCCTGGCCATCCCGCAGGCCAGCCAGGAGCGGACGGTGACCCCCCGGGTCAGCGCGGCCGCCCTGGCCGCGGTGCGCCGCATCGTCCCGCCGGGCGCGTGCGTGCTCACCGACCAGGTGTCCTACACGATCGCCGCGGACCGGTTCTACTCCACCACGCCGGGCTGCTCGCTCATGGTGGACTCGATCGGCACCGACTACTCGCTGGGCCACGGCCGCGACGCGTCCAGCGGCGCGGCCCGCTACCCCGCGGTGGACGCGGTCTGGCGCACCGCGTTCGGCCACGCCCAGTACGTGTGGCTGTCGCTCCGGTTCAACCAGCGCCGCATCGCCTGGACCCCCGCGCTGCGGTCCTACTTCCACCAGCACTTCCACCGTGTGCTGCGGGACGGCAGCGACGACGTGCTGTACGCCCGTATCGGCTGACCCCTTGGCTTCCGAACGACAGTGCCCGCCCATCGGGGTACACGCGTTCGCGGCCGGCGGGCTGGCCCGCGGTGCGCTGCGTTACGCGGCCGACGTCGGCGCGGAGGCCATGCAGGTGTTCGTGTCGAACCCGCGGTCCTGGGCCCTGTCGCCGGGCGACCCCGGGCAGGCCCAGGCGCTGCGCGAGCACGTGGCCGCGGCCGGGCTGCCGCTGTTCGTGCACGCCCCGTACCTGATCAACGTCGGGTCGCCGGACCCGCTGACCCGGGACCGCTCGCTGGCGTCACTGGGCCATTCGCTGCGCCGGGGCGCGGAGATCGGCGCCCGCGGCGTGGTCGTGCACACCGGCTCGGCGGTGGGCGGTGACCGGGATGAGAGCCTGCGCCAGATCCGGGACGGCCTGCTGCCGTTGCTGGACGCGATCCCGGACGGTGGGCCGGACCTGCTGCTGGAGCCGATGGCCGGGCAGGGCCAGCAACTGTGCCGCCGGGTCGAGGACCTCGGGCCGTACCTGGACCGGCTGGACTGGCATCCGCGGGCCGCGGTCTGCCTGGACACCTGCCACCTGTTCGCGGCCGGCCACGACCTGGCCGCCGCCGGCGGCATAGCCGCCACGATGGACACGCTGGCCGCGACGCTGGGCAGCCAGGGACGCCTAGGCCTGGTGCACGCCAACGACTCGATGGACCCGTGCGGCTCGTGCCGGGACCGGCACCAGAACATCGGCGGCGGGCAGATCGGCGAGACGCCGTTCGCCGAGTTGCTGCATCACCCGCTGGCCGCGACAGTCCCGTTCATCGTGGAAACCCCGGGCCCGAAAGCGGCCCAAGCCGCCGACGTAGCCACCCTCAAGCGCCTCCGAGGCACGAAAACCAAGAGCGCGGTGAGTTTGCGGTCACCGGTGACCACAAACTCACCGCGCTAACGCTTGTCGGCGTCTTCCTGGTAGGAGAAGCGCTGCTCGTGCCACGGGTCGGCCGAGCTGTGGTAGCCGCGTTCCTCCCAGAACCCGCGCCGGTCCGCGGTCAGGTACTCCACGGCGCGCACCCACTTGACGCTCTTCCAGCCGTACAGGTGCGGCACCACCAGCCGCATCGGGAACCCGTGCTCCGGGGTGAGCGGCGCCCCGGCCACCGTGATGGCCAGCAGCGTGGTGTCGGCGGCGAAATCGCCGATCCGGATGTTCGCGCTGTACCCGTAGTCGGCCCACACCATGACGTGGGTGACATGGCCGGCCGGCGGCGCCAGCCCGAGCAGGTCGGTCGCGGCGACGCCCTCCCACGGGATATCCGGGATCGTGTGCTTGGTCACGCAGTGCAGGTCGGCGGTGACCGCGCAGCGGGGCAGGGCGCAGATGCCGGGCCAGTCCCAGCGGTGCTCGGCGCCGGACTCGGTCACCCCGGTGACCCGGAAGTCCCACGTCTCCGGCCGGAACCTGGGCACCGGCCCGTAGTGCTGCACCAGCCAGTCCGGCCGGACCTGCTGGCCGGGCGGCAGCCGCCGGGTGCCCGGCACCGGATCAGCAGCAGCCTGGCCCGCGCCCGCCAGCACCTGCCCGACGACCGACGGGCCGGCCTCCGGCTTCCCGGGCCCCACCTCGCGCGCACCACGCTGACCTGCGGCTGCCCGGCCCACGTCCGGCTGACCCATGCTGATCCTCTCTGGCTGCCCGCGTCTTCTACCTTCGCATGCGGGCAATCACCGGTGCGGGCCACCCCTGGGCCGGCCGATGCGCTAGGCTACCTTCCGTGCGTAAGCAGTTTTGGTTTTGGTATGGCTACCGGCCCGGCACCCGGACGGTCGCCCGCCAGACCATGCGCTGACGCGAGCGACTTCCAGCAGCCCCGGGCCGCAGGCCCGGGGCTTTTTCGTGTCCAGGACAAAACCAGCAGGCAGGAGAACCCCAATGGTCGTGGTGATGGCGCCAGACGCCACCCAGCAGGACATGGACGGGATCGTCGAACTGGTCCGCGGCGCAGGCGGTGAGGCGTTCATCACCCGCGGCATGGAGCGCTCCATCGTGGGGCTGGTCGGCGACGTGGACCAGTTCGGCGCGCTGAACCTGCGCAGCATGCCGGGAGTGACCGATGTGGTGCGCATCTCGGTGCCGTACAAGCTGGTCAGCCGGGAGCATCACCCGAACCGGTCGGTGGTCCGGGTAGGTGGGGTGCCGATCGGCCCGGACACGCTCACCGTGATCGCCGGCCCATGCGCGGTGGAGAGCCCGGAGCAGGCGCTGACCGCCGCCCGGATGGCCCGGGCCGCGGGCGCGTCGCTGCTGCGCGGCGGTGCGTTCAAGCCGCGCACCTCGCCGTACGCCTACCAGGGCCTGGGCGAGGCCGGGCTGAAAATACTGGCCGAGGTGGGCCAGGAGACCGGGCTGCCCACGGTCACCGAGGTGATCGACCCGCGGGATGTGGACCTGGTCTGCGACCACGCCGACATGCTCCAGGTCGGCACGCGCAACATGCAGAACTTCGCGCTGCTCCAGGCGGTCGGCTCGGCCGGCAAGCCGGTGCTGCTCAAACGCGGCTTCTCGGCCACCATCGAGGAGTGGCTGATGGCGGCCGAGTACATCGCCCAGCGCGGCAACCTGGACATCGTGCTGTGCGAGCGGGGTATCCGCACGTTCGAGAAGGCCACCCGCAACACCCTGGACATCAGCGCCGTCCCGGTCGCCCAGCGGCTGTCCCACCTGCCGGTCATCGTCGACCCGTCGCACTCCGGCGGCCGCCGGGACCTGGTGCTGCCGCTGTCG
>DATCUG010000072.1:0-7388 GCA_036567525.1 Streptosporangiaceae bacterium
GCGGCGGCAGCCAGCCTGGCCGGGGCCGGGCTGCCCTGCCCGGTGCGCAGCGGCGGCTCCACGCCCACCGCCACGCTGGCCCAGGGCCCGGCCGGCGACGGCCCGGTCACCGAACTGCGCCCAGGTGTGTACGCGTTCAACGACGCGCAGCAGGTGCTGCTGGGCACGTGCGCGGTGGACCAGGTGGCGCTGGCCATCCTGGCCACCGTGGTGTCGGTGCCCGCGGCCGACCGGTTCGTGCTCGATTCGGGGGCCAAGGTGCTCGGTGCGGACCGGCCGGCCTGGGCGCCCGGCCACGGGCTGCTGCCGGACTTCCCGGACGCGGTCATCACCGGCCTGTGGGAGCACCACGCGGTGGTCCGCCACCCGGCCGGCCAGCCCGCGCCGCAGGTCGGCGACCAGGTCGTCGTGCTGCCCAACCACGTCTGCACCGTGGTCAACCTGGTCGACTCCATCTACCTGACCGAAGACGCCCAGATCGTAGACGTCTGGCCAGTCATCGCCCGCGGCCGCAACACCTAGCCAGCCAGACCATCGTGATCAACCGATTGCTGCTGCGATAGCGACACCAAACGGTTGATCACGAACCGCGGCCAGGGCCGGGCCAGCTAGAGGACCCAGCGGGACATGGCGATGATCTCCTCGTCGGACTTGCCCGCGGCCAGCTCGATCTCGGCCCGGCGGGCGGCGGTGAAACCGGCCAGCAGCTCCTCGCCGAGGGCCGCGCGCAGGTCCTCGCTGGCCTCCAGCGCGGTCACCGTGTCGGCCAGCGCGGACGGCAGCCGCACCGCCTGCCCCGCCGCCGGGTTACCGGCGCTGGCCGGGTCGCCGGCGACCTCGTCCGGCAAGACGGACTTCCGGTCCGCGCCCGCCAGCGCCACCGCCAGCACCGAACCGGCCACCAGGTACGGGTTGGCGCTGTTGTCGAAGCACTTGAGCTCCAGGTTGGCCGCGCCCGGGTCGCCGGGGCCGGCCTCGATGAAGCGCAGCGCGGCCTCCCGGTTCTCGGTGCCCCAGACCTGGAACGCGCCCGCCCACACCGACGGCTGCAGCCGCAGGTAGGAGGCGGGTGACGGGGCGCCGACGGCGAGCAGCGCGGGCAGGCTGTCCAGCAGGCTGGCCGCTATCGACTCGCCGCGTTCGGTCAGCCCGTGCCGTCCCGGGCCGCCGGCCAGCAGGTTCTGCCCGTCGGCCCAGAAGCTGGCATGCAGGTGCCCGCCGTTCCCGACGTTGCCGGTGAGCACCGCTGGCCCGAACGCGGCGCGCCAGCCGTGCTCGGCGGTGACCGCCGCGATGACGAGCTTGACCAGCACGTTAGTGTCCGCGGCGGACACCGGGTCCGCGGCCGCCACCGAGACCTCGAACTGCCCGGGGCCGTATTCGGGGTGCAGCTGCAGCACCTGCACCCCGGCCGCTTCCAGGGCATCCAGCACGTCGCGGGCGTAGTCGGCCCCGGCCAGCAGCCGGGACATGCCGTAGCCGGTGCCGCGCATGGCGGGCTCGAAGCCGTCCTGGTCCAGGCCGACCATCCACTCCACCTCGAACGCCATCAGCGCGCTGATGCCCTGCCGCAGGCCCGCCGCCACCTGCGCCCGGGCGAACGATCGCTGGTCGCCGGGATACGCGCTGCCGTCCTGCCAGAACCGGTCCCCAGGAGCCCACGCCCAGCCCAGCGGCGAGGTCAGCACGGCGAACGAGTCCAGGTCGGGGACCATCCGCAGGTCGCCGTCCGGCTTGTCCAGCGGCGAGGCCGGGTTGATCCCGCCCAGGCTGTCGAACGCGTCGATCACCGGGGAGAAGCCCAGCCCGCCGCGGGCCGCCCGGTCCAGCCCGGCCAGCGGCACGCTCTTGACCCGGGCCGCGCCGCTGTGGTCGATGAACGTCACGGCGACGCCGGTCACCTCGTCGGCGTGCTGATCCTGCAGCTCCTGCGCCCGGCGCTGGTCGGCGTCCCGCTCGTCGTCGCTGCGGAATGGGCTATATGGCCGTGGCATCGTGCTGTCCTCCTGGTCGCCGCGCGCATGGCTGTCCCCGCCATGCACCGGCACGTACATGGCGGGGAACATTCAAGCAGCTTCCGGATCAGCTGACTGGGCTGGCCGCTTCCTCCGCGGTCGCGGAACCGGAGCCGGACAGGCCTTCGGACCGGGTGAGCAGCTCACCAGCCCGCCGGGTGACCGCGGGCCGGGCCAGCACCCCCGCGATGCCGACCACGAACCAGGCGATGGTCACCGCCGGCCCCCACCAGGCGACCCCGGCCGGCAGCGGCCAGATGTTCCGGAACAGTGTGTAGCCGAGCACGATGATGCCGAGCACCGGGATGATCAGCTCCCAGCGCCGGACCGTGTTGTCCCCCGAGAAGAACACCAGCTTGACCATGCCGATGGTGGCCAGGATGTACACCACCAGCAGGATCAGCGTGCCGATCGTGCCGCTCTCCAGGAACAGCGTGAACGGGTCGCCGCGCAGCACGAACCAGGTGAACGCGATGATCACGTACGCGGCCAGCACCACGGTCAGGGTGGACACGGTCGGCGTCCGGCGCTTCTCCGACACGGTGCTCAGCCTGGCGGGCAGCACCCCGTCCCGGCCCATGGCGAAGGTCAGCCGGGACGCGCCCACCGTGCAGGCCAGCGCGCAGCTGAACGCGGACACCATCGCGCCCAGTGTGATCAGCGTGCCCAGCCAGGCTGACACGTAGCTGGTGCCCAGGTCGCCGACCAGCGACGTGGAGTTGATGAACGCGGTGACCCCCTTGGCCGAGGTGCCGAAGCCCATCACCTCGACCGCGGTGACCACGAAGAAGTAGATGCCGCCGAAGATGGCCACGCCCAGGATGGCCCGCGGGATGTCCCGCCGCGGCTGCCTGGTCTCCTCGCCCAGGGTGGCGGCGGCCTCGAACCCGGCGAAGGACAGGAAGCCGAACACCACGCCGAGGAAGATGGTGGACAGCGGGATGCCGGACGGCAGGCTGAACACCGACCAGTCCACGCCGAGCCCGTGCGGCGCGCTGTGCCCGGCCAGCTTGGCGAAAATGATCACCACCACGACCACGATCAGCGCCACCGTGATGGCCTCGGCGGCCAGCAGGATCCGGGTGCCGCCGCGGGCCGGGGTGATGGCCAGCCACCAGACGATGACCATGCCGAGCACGCCGAGCAGGAACCCGGACCAGGTCGGCGGGTTGTGCCAGATACCCAGGTGGTCCAGGAAGTTGGCGGCGAACCGGCCGCCGGCCATCGAGGTGACCACGGCGTAGAACGTGTAGGTGCCGGTCAGCGCCCAGCCGGAGATCACCCCGGCGCGCGGGCCGAGTGTCGCCCCGACGAAGCCGTACACCGATCCGGAGTGGTGGAACCGCTGGGTCAGCCGGACGAACGTGTAGGCCACCAGCAGCACGCCGACGAAGGCCAGCGCGAACGCGATCGGCACCGCCCGGCCTACCGTGGTCGCGGTGCCCTGTGGGTTGATGTTGGCCGCCATGGACGGCGCCATCAGCGCCAGCGAGATGCCGATGGCCTCCCAGACGCTCAGGTTGCGGCGCAGCTTGCGTGGCTGCCCGGTGTCGGTCGTTGCTGCCATCTGATCCGTACCTCCGGCCGGCGTTTTACCAGCATTTGCCCGTGCAGAGATCATGCGCCTGCCCGGCCGGCCGGCACAAGATCTATTTACTGCCGTTAACCGGCCGGAAACGGACGCCCCGCCCGGTTCCCGCTGAGGTCAGCGGCGCCGCAGCCGGCCTGCTCCCACCTCCCCCCGGACCCAGCCTGCTTAACGCCACCGCCCGCCACTGCCCCCGGCCCGGACCCCGGCGATGCCCGGCTCGACCGCCGCCGGCCGCCACTCAACCACCCAGATCTTTCACTGATAGCCGCCAGCGGGCCCGCGCCACCGCATGAATGATTCAGCCATGCGCACCGGTGCGCATGGCTGAATCATTCACGTGGTTGGAGGTCACGCCCAGCCCACCCGCGGCATCCAACTCACATCAACGTTTCTTTGCTCATGCCGGTTTGCCACGGCAGCGGCTTTGAGTCACATCAGCCACCTGGCGCAGACCACCGTAGGGGCTGCTACGCCGCCTGTCCCGGCCGCCGCCCGCAGCGTGCTAGAGTTCTAGAACTCTACTGTTCTAGAACTCTAGGTGGAGCTTGTGATGACCGCGACGGATGGACGGGGGTGCCCCAATGACGATGACCAAGCAAGCCAAGCTGGCTGATCAGGCTGGCGCGGACGGGCAGGTGCGGGTGGGCGGTGCGCTGGGCGCGGACGGCGCGGCGGGCGCAGGCGCCCCGCAGGGCGTCGGCGGTGCGCTGCCCGCCGGGCCATCGGCCGTGGGCGGTGCGCTGCCCGCGGGTGAACCGGCCGTTATGGGCGACCCGGGTCCGGCGGGGCGGTTTGGGCCGTTCGGCGGGCGGTTCGTGCCGGAAGCGCTGATCCCGGCGTGCGCAGAACTGGAAGCGGCGTTCCGGGACGCCTGGGCCGATCCCGGCTTCCGGGGCGGGCTGGACCAGCTGCTGGCCGAGTACGCCGGGCGGCCCACCCCGCTCACCGTCGCGCCCCGGCTGTCGGCTGAGCTGGGCGTCCAGGTGCTGCTCAAGCGTGAGGACCTGGCCCACACCGGCAGTCACAAGATCAACAACGTGGCCGGGCAGGCGCTGCTGGCCCGCCGGATGGGCAAGACCGCGCTGGTCGCCGAGACCGGCGCGGGCCAGCACGGGGTGGCCGCCGCCACCGTGGCCGCCCACCTCGGCCTGGGCTGCACGGTCTACATGGGCGAGCGCGACATGGCCCGGCAGGAACTCAACGTGTTCCGGATGGAGCTGCTCGGCGCGACCGTGGTCCCGGTGCGCTCCGGCTCGCGGACGCTCAAGGACGCCACCAACGAGGCATTGCGGCACTGGGTCACCACGGTGGGCAGCACGCACTACTGCATCGGCTCGGTGCTCGGCCCGCACCCGTACCCGTGGCTGGTGCGCGAACTGCAGCGGGTGATCGGCGACGAGGCCCGCGCGCAGTGTGCCGCGCTGGCCGCCGCGGGCCGGCTCCCGCAGCCGGTGCCGGACGTGGCCGTGGCCTGCGTGGGCGGCGGCTCCAACGCGGCCGGGACGTTCGCCGGCTTCGCGGGCACGGCGGCCCGGCTGGTCGGCGTCGAGGCGGCCGGCGGGGCCGCGCTGGCTGACGGCGAGCGTGGCGTGCTGCACGGGTACCTGTCCCAGTTCCTGCAGGACGCGGACGGGCAGATCCGCGAGGCCCAGTCGGTGTCGGCCGGCCTGGACTACCCGGGGGTGGGCCCGGAGCACGCCTGGCTGGCCGCGACCGGGCGGGCCGAGTACCACTCGGTGACCGACGGGGAGGCGATCGATGCGGCCGGGTGGTGCGCCCGGGCGGAAGGCATCCTGCCCGCCCTGGAATCGGCGCACGCGCTGGCCTGGGCCCGGCGCGCCGCCCGGGCCGGCCAGCTGACCGCCGGGTCAGCCGTGCTGATCACCATGTCCGGGCGCGGCGACAAGGACGCCGCCCAGCTCAAGGAGCTGACCCGTGGGCGCGGTTGAGACGGCGCTCGGCGCCGCCCGGGCCGCGGGCCGGCCCAGCCTGGTCGGCTACGTCACCGGCGGGATCCGGGCCGGCTGGACGGACCTGCTGGCCGCGATCATCGACGCGGGCGCCGACGCGGTGGAGATCGGCCTGCCGTTCTCCGACCCGATGCTGGACGGCCCGGTCATCCAGCGCGCGTCGGAGGCCGCGCTGGCCCGCGGGGCCAGCCCGGGCCGCATCCTGGCCGAGCTGCACGCGGCCGGGCCGTGGCCGGTCCCGCTGATCGCGATGAGCTACGCCAACCTGGCGTTCCGCCCGGGCCTGCCCGGCTACTGCGCCGGGCTGGCCGCGGCCGGATTCAGCGGCACGATCATCCCCGATCTGCCGGTGGCCGAGGCGGACGGCTACCTGGCCGCGGCCGGCCAGGCTGGCCTGGACGCCACACTGATGGTTACTCCGGCCACTCCGGCCGCGCAGCGGCGTGTCATCGCGGCCCGGACCCGTGGCTTCCTGTATGTGATGAGTGTGATGGCCACCACGGGGACGAACGCGGAGCAGCAGGACCCGAGCCGGTGGGCGGTAGCCGCTGACGCGCACGCCGCCCAGGCATCGGCGGCCGGTGGCGGCCGGCCGGTGCTGATCGGGTTCGGCATCAGCACCCCGGCCCGGGCCGCAGCCGCGGTCCGGCACGCCGACGGGGTGATCGTGGCGTCGGCGCTGATGCGCCAGGTGCTGGACGGCGCGACCGCGGCCCAGGTGGGCCGGGCCACCGGCGAGATACGCGCCGCGGTGGACGGAGCCCGCCCGTGAGCGCCGTCCGGCACCGGCCCAGCGAGCCTGGGCCGTCAGGCCCGTGCGAGTGGCCGGTGCATGGGTTCTGCCGGGCGGCGCGAACATCTGAGGAGACACCGTGAGCCCGGCTCTGCTGGCCGGGCGGCGCCGCAGCGCGCTCGACCGGCAGCCGAAGTACCTGCGTATCCACGCCGAGCTCCGGCACCGGATCGACACCGGCGAGTGGCCCGCCGGGTATCCGCTGCCCGCGCAGCGCGACCTGGCCGCCGAGTTCGGGGTCAGCGTGATGACGCTGCGCCAGGCCCTGCAGCTGCTGGCCGACGACGGGCTGATCGACACCCGGCACGGCAGCGGCAGCTACGTCGCCCAGCGCTACGCCTACGACCTGGGCCACCTGCGCAGCTTCGCCGCCGACCTGGCCGGCCAGGGGGCGCGGATCAGCACCCGGCTGCTGGCCGCCGGGATCGTCGCCGCCCCGGAGGAAGTGGACGCCCGGCTCGGCGGGCCCGGGGACGTGCTGCGGCTGCGCCGGCTCCGGCTGGCTGACGGCCAGCCGCTCATCGTGCAGACGTCCTACCTGCCCGCCGAGCTGACCCGGGCGGACGGGCCCAGCGCGGACAGCCCGGGCACCCTGGACGTCGATGAGCTGGCCCAGCGCGGCCTGTACACGGTGCTGGCCGAGCACGGGCTGGCCATCACCCGGGCGGCGGAAACCATCACCCCGGTCCTGCTCGGCCCGGCCGACGCCGCCGACCTGGGCCGGCCGCCCGGCCGCCCGGCGCTGCTCAGCCACCGGGTCAGCTTCACCGCGGCCGGCCTGCCTATCCTGGACGACCATGCGGTGCTGCCCGGGGACAGCGTGGCCATCAGCGCGAACCGGTCCACCGAGCAGCTCGAAGTGAAGTACACGCTGACTACCGGCTACTGAGCGTGGCTGCCCTTAGTCCGGGCGCACGATGGTGACCGGTCCGTGGGCGTGGTGCACGCAGTAGGTGCTGACCGAGCCGAGCACCGTGTCGGCCAGCCCGCCGTACCCGCGGGAGCCGACCACCAGCAGG
>DATCUG010000073.1:0-9245 GCA_036567525.1 Streptosporangiaceae bacterium
TGGTGGCGATGGTGATCTCGCATTCGATCACCCGTACCTCAACAGCGCCGATCTGCGACAGGTAGGACCCGTCGCGGTAGCGGCGCAGCACCGGCAGCTTGCGGTTGGCCCGGAGGCGGACCAGCAGGTCCGCTTCGGTGGCGGCGAGCTGGCCGAGCAGCACGGCAGCATCGAAGTTGCGGTCCAGCAATACGATCATGCCGGCGTGCAGGCTGCGCCGCAGCCGCCGGGTGCAGTCCAGTTCCCCGCAGCTGATGGGGCTGAACACCGCATCGATGATGGTGCGGGTGCCGCAGGCCACCAGCGCCACCAGCCGCAGCAGCGGATAGCCCGGCCCGCCGTGACTGCCCGCCTGCCTGCTATAGGCCGCCAGGTTCCGCGGGCTGTCCGGGATGGCCATGGTCGTGCCATCGATGGCGCACACCAGCAGCCCATGCCAGCGCACCGCCCCGGCGGTGATCGCCGTGGCCGGGCCGCGCAGCAGGCCGAACAGCCACCGCAACGGCGCGGCCCCCAGCCGGGCACGGGCCTGCCACAGCGCGTTGTCACTCGCTCTGGCCACCGGCAGCCCGGCCAGGCCAGCGGTCAGCTTGTGCCACACCTGTCGGTAGCCCAGCCCGGCGAACAGGCCCCCGGCCAGCAGCAGGTAGACCACCACCCGCGACGGCAGCACGCGCACGCGGGCCTGGGTAGTGCCGGTAGCCGCCAGCGCCTCATCCACCATCTCGAACGGCACAATCTGGGTCAGCTCACCCAGATGACCGGGAGCGAACACCCCGGCCGCTACCGTGATCTCCCTGGTGATGACACACTGGTCCTCCAACGGGACTCCTCATGATCGGCTCTTGGTCGAACCGGATCATCGAGGAGTCCCGTTGCCATATGGGGGACCGACACGCACTTGACACGTCCAACCGGACGTTAACTACATGGCCTTGAGGCTAGCCCTGGTGATTCATGCGGCGAGGTGGCTGGGTTTCCGGAGCGGCTGAGTCGCCGCAATGATCTTGACTTTAGGCCGGGGGTAGGACAGTGGCCCGGCTGACGGGCCGGGGGGCCGGGGTTCCACGGACCCCAGGGTTTCCTTCCACGGGTTGCAGGGATGGCTTGCCGCTGGTCAGGGAGCGTGCGGCAGCGTGGCGATCCTGGTCCAGGCAGCGGCGACGGCATCGGACCAGGGCCAGGTCGCGGCGATTTTCAGGCGCCGGCGCCGGGCGCTGCGGGCCAGCCGGGCGCCGGCGTGCAGGATCCGGTAGCGCAGGGTCTTGGGTTCGGCGCGGGCCAGGTCGCCGTCGAGAGCGAGCAGTCTGAGCCAGGCCAGCAGGGTCGCGGCGGTCAGCGAGAGAGTCATCCAGGCAGCATTGAGCGCGAGGTCGTGGGAGGGGAACTTGCCGATCCCGGTGTCTTTCCCGGTGCGGATGCAGTCTTCGACCCGTGCGTGTACGCGGTGCGCGGCGTCGATGTAGGCCAGCTGGCCCCGCCAGCCGCGCACGGTGGTGGGCAGGTTGGTGACCCACAGGCTGTAGCGCCAGCCACCGGCTTCCTCGAACAGCGACAACTGGGCGCCGGGGTGGGGCCGTTCGCGGCGGGCGAAGAGGCGCATGCCCGCCGGCCAGCCGGCCAGGTGGTCACCGTCCGGCCCTTCGCGCAGCAGCCCGGTCAGCTCGGCCACGTGGGCTTCTTGCCGCCAGCACCGGGCGTGCGCGCAGCGCCGATCTGGGCAGGCCTCATCGGCGCGGCGTTCCCGGGCCTGGCCACGGCTATCCACCGCGATCTGCCAGGCTTCAGCGGGCACGCGGTGCAGGGCGCGGCGTTCCCGTTCGCCCAGTTCCCAGCCGACGGAGTAGATCAGCTGGTGCCCGGGCCGGGTGGCCAGCTCATCGAGCCGCTCGATGAGCCCGTGGCTGGCCCCGGCACCGTCGCAGGTGACCATCAGCCGCCGCCGGTGCCTGGCCGGCACCGCGGTGATCGCCGCATCCAGCACCGTGAGGTGGTCCGCGGTGGTGTTGCTGCCCGCCGAGCCCGGGCGCAGCATCCCGGCCAGCGCCTCGGTGGTGTTATCGCAGTAGCCCAGCAGCGGGTGCAGGCCAAATCCCTTGAAATTGGGCTCCGCGCCTTCCTTATCCGAATGGCAGGCCACCACGCTGGCGTCCAGCCGGACGCAGACCACACCCTCGATCACCTTGTCCGCGACCCGCACCCCGGGGATAGCACCGTGCCGGGCCTCGATCGCCGCCCACGCCTGGCGGCGGGCCGCGTTCACCGCCCGGGTGATCCGGGCCTGTATCCGCGGACCGCCGGAGGCGATCTCGCTCAGCGCCCGCCACGCCGTGGGCACCGAGGCGACCAGGCCATACACCTCCGGCTGGTCAGCCAGCACCCGGAAATCGCTGATCACTTCCGCGCCGTCCGCGATCACGCAGGCCAGGTCCGCGGCGACCCGGCCCCGGTCATGCACCAGCAGCCGGCTACTGGCCAGCGCCCGCGACAACCCGGCCGTCAGCCCGGTCCTGTCCGCTAACCCGCGCAGCAGCACCAGCCCCGCATGCGACACGACGCCCTCACCGCCGCCGGTGACTTCCAGTCCCTTCGACCAGCCGGTAACGTTCACCCTCAGAGTGCTCCTCGACCTGGGCCCGATACGACTTCAGACACCGTTATCGTCCCAGCTCAGGAGCACTCTTTATTGTCGACGCGCCGACCAGGCACCAACCCGGATGAAAAGCCCGGGTTAACCAGCGAGCCACGACTGCCATCCGGGAGAGATCCACGCCCAACGCAGCCAGGTCATCCGGGCTGGCGCAGTACGCGACCACACGGCCGTGCCGCCGGACGCACAGTTGCGCGCCGTCGCCGATCGGTTCGCCGTGACCGCGGCAGCGCCGGCGGGTCGTCAGTGCCAGCTCGACCGTCTCGACTGTCCAGCCAGCGCCGTCCGTGCTGGCTACCCGCAAACCCGGCATATCCCCCTCCTGCGAGAGAGCATAAATTGCGCTGACCAGTGCATACTCCGTAGGGTGACGATTTGGCCGATGCGGCTACAGTCAGTGATTACGCGGGGACCAGGCCGCTGCCCGCCGACATCGAACCGGGAGCGGTGCAGGTTGGGTTGCGGACCTGGATGAGGTGGCGCAGCGTGGGCCCGGGAACTGCTCACCCGCTCCGCGGTGGCCATCTTGGGCTGTTCCTGATGGCCGGTTTCTGCGCCGGGGTCAGCTTGGGTATTCGGCGGGGGTGGTGTGGTGGCTGCGGCCGCTGGGGGTCATCCAGGCGAAGCTGCCCGGGCTGGTCTGGGTGAGGGTCCAGCCGGGGAGTTGTTTGCACCGGTGGTGCCGGCGGCACAGCGGGCCTAGGTTGCATTCGCAGGTTCTCCCGCCGAGGTGGTGCGGGGTGGTGTGGTCCAGGTCGCAGCGCTGCGCGGGGCGGCGGCAGCCGGGAGCGGTGCAGGTCGGATTGCGGACTTGGATGAGATGGCGCAGCGCGGGCCCGGCCTGGTAGCCACGGCCTTCTCGTGGATGGGTGCATGGCCCAGTCTGCAGCGGGGTGATCTTCACCCGGCTCAGCCAGCCCAGGAGCCCCGAGGGTGGGCTGGGTGCTGTCCCGGGGCCGGCCCGGGGTGGTGCTGGGCCGGGGTGTGGTGGCGCCGGTCTGGGATCGGCCGGCGCTGGCACCGGCCCGGGACCGGCCGGAGGTGGCGGCCGACCTGGATCGGTCCGCGGTGGCACCGGACTGGGACCGGACCGCGATGGGGCCGGGCCGGGATGGGTACCGCCGCAGCCATGGGCTATTGGTCGCCCGGAGCGGCCGGTGAGCGTAACGCACCAGGTGGTGGCGGAATGAGCGGCGAGCATGGCCGCGACGGCGCGTGAGTCGTCAGCGTCCAGCGGGCCGTACCCCGCGGCCTCGCCGGGTGCCTGGGACCAGCCGAGCCAGGTGGCCAGCGGCAGGGTCAGGTGGATGACGCCCCGCCTGGCGGGCGGTCCGGCCTCCGCTGGCGGGCACGGTGTGGGCGGACTCGGGGCCGACCCGGGCGGTGGTGGTCCGGCGTTCGCGGGCGAGCACAGGGCTGTGGCGGGCTGGCCGGAGAGCAGGTGCAGGTACGCGCGGGCGCGGAGCTGATCCAGAGTGCCCTCGGCGCCGGCCGACCTCATGTCCAGGGCCAGGCTGGTCAGGTTGGTGTCGGCGGCCAGCACCGCGGCCGGTGGCAGGTCCCGGCCGGCCAGCGCGGCGGTGCCGGCCGCTTCAGTGAACACCTCGACCCTGGTGTCTTTGGCTGCCTTGTCCTTGCGTCGCCGGGCCGCGGCGGGGTCGGCGGCGAGCACCGCCCGGCGGGCGGCCTGGCGCAGTTGCGCGGTGGTCTGGGTGGCCGCCCTCGGCAGTAACCGGGCCTCTACCGCAGCCGCGTGCTCGTCACCGAGCCCGGCCAGTTCGCTGGCGATGACCTCCGCACGGCGCTCGTCAATAGCCCCGCTGGCCAGCGCCGCCTGGGTCAGCGGCAGCCGGTCCAGCGCGACGGCCAGGCCGAGCAGCCGGTCCGCGCCCCAGCCGGTCAGGGTGAGCGTCATAGCGATCTCATCCCGCACATGCTCCAGCACCCGTCCATTGCCGCTCCGCTGCGCCGCGTCCTGGCGGCGGCCAGCGAGCTGGGAGACAGCGGCCAGGCGCAGCGCCGCCGACCAGGCGGCCAGCCGGTCCGCGGCCTGCAGCATGCCGGTCAGCTGATCCTCATCCAGGCCGGCCAAGCCGTGCTGCCAGGCTTGCTCGGACAGGCTCGCCAGCACTGCCCCTGGGGACATGCCGTCGGCTGGATGGCCGAGCGCGAACGCCGCCCGGACGGCCCGGACCGGACCAGGCTCAGCCTCGGCGCAGCCGTCCAGCTCATCGAGCTCATCGCCGAACGGATCGTCCGGCTCTGGCTGGTCGCAGTCAGGGTTACGGTCGTCCGTGACTAAGACGGGGTTGCCGCCGCCCGTGACTAAGACGGGGCTGGAGTCGTCCGTAGCTAAGACGGGGTTGCGGCCGCCGGTGGCTAAGAGGGCCGATGCCGAGTCGGCCGGAGCGGGGTCGGCCGGAGCGGGGTGAGGCAGACGCGGTCGGTCCTGGCCAGGCACGGCGGGAGCGGCAGAGTCCTGGTGATCGGCTGGCATCTGACCTCCTCCCATCGGGGCCGGGAGCATGCCTGCGCAACCATAATAGCTGACATCATCAGTCGCCGCAGCCTAATTTCGAATCTTTTATCGACAAAAATCTTTGGCGCTGTCACTCCTGCCACTGATGGAACACCGTGAGCAGCACACTGTTCAGCACCACCATGATGCCGAAGGTGATCGCGAGCTGGACGCTGCCCGCGGCGGCCAGGCCCGCGGCGGCCAGGCCGAATACGGACAGTTCCAGCGGTACCCGGGCCGGGGCGGGCAGCCGCCGCCGGGCCCGCGGTGCGCAGAACAGTGCCCAGACGATGACCGCCGCCGCGGGCGCACCGATGGCCAGCGCGACGGCCCACGCACCGTGCCCGATGGTCGCCCCCCAGTAGGCCAGCGCGGCGAACGCGGCCAGTTCGAGCAGGAACTTCACCGCCAGGTTGACCGGCTTCAGCATGCGCGCCCCCTGTAATTTTCAGCCTTGCCGCAGGCATCGTGCGACGACAGCGGCCTGCCTGGCCACCCATTTCTTGACGGCGTCCCGGGCGGCCCGGACGATCGCGCTGAATCGTCTGAGGAGCCCCGATGCGTCCGTCCCTGACCTCGCTGTCCCTGCGCGCTGCGCTGCTGCTGTCCGCCGCGCTGATCACCGGGGCAGCCGCCCGGCCGGCCGCGGCGGCCTCCGCTTCGCCCGCGCCGGTCAAGGTGACCGTGAACACCGCCGAGGGACTGGGCACGCTGCCGACTACCGGCTTCGGCCTCAACTCCGCGGTCTGGGACAGCCAGATGAACGCGCCCCAGACACAGGACCTGCTGCAGCAGGCGGGCGTGCAGATGCTCCGCTATCCCGGCGGCTCGTACGGCGATATCTACAACTGGCAGGACAACACCGCACCCGGGGGGTACGTGGCCCCGGGCACCGGCTTCGACTCGTTCATGGGCACGGTCAAGAAGATCGGCGCCCAGCCGATCCTGATCGCCAACTACGGCACCGGGACGGCGCAGCAGGCGGCGGGCTGGGTGCGGTACGCCAACGTCACCCAGGGCTACGGCGTCAAGTACTGGGAGATCGGCAACGAGATCTACGGCAACGGCTACTACGGCGCGGACTGGGAAGCCGACAATCACGCCAGCAAGAGCCCGGCCACTTACGCGCAGAACCTGGTGCAGTACGCCAGCGCGATGAAGGCGGTCGACCCCAGCATCAAGATCGGCGCGGTGCTGACCCTGCCCGGCAACTGGCCGGACAGCGTGGTGGCCGCCGGGGACAGCGCCGACTGGAACAAGACCGTGCTGTCCGACGCGGGCGGCGCCATCGACTTCGTCATCGTGCACTGGTACCCCAGCCCGGTCGGCGCGGCGTCGATGCTGTCCGAGCCGGCCCAGGTGGCTGGGGAGCTAGCCCAGTTGCGCCAGGAGATCGACCAGTACGCCGGGCCGGCCGGGTCCAGCATCCAGATCGCGATGACCGAGGTGAACTCGGGGGTGGACACCGACACCCAGCCGGACGCGCTGTTCGGCGCGGACACCTACCTGACCGCACTGGCCAATGGCGTGTTCACCGTGGACTGGTGGGACACCCACAATGGGGCCACCGCGATCAGCACCGCGCCCGACGGGGCCACCGACTACAACGACTGGGGCATCCTGTCCAGCGGCAGCTGCGTGGGCAGCACCTGCGAGCCGCCGGTCAACACCCCGTTCCCCAGCTACTTCGCGCTGGCCATGCTGAGCAAGACCGGCCAGCCCGGCGACACCGTGGTGACCGCGGGCACCGACAGCCAGCTGGTGTCCGCACATGCCGTGCGCAACGCCAACGGGGACCTCAGCGTCATGCTGATCAACAAGGATCCGGCCAACTCCTACCAGGTGAACCTGGACTACGCCGGGTTCACCCCGGCCGCGGGCGCGCCCACCGTGTACAGCTACGGCGACGAGGCGTCCGGCATTACCGAAGCCGCCCAGGGCACCGCGGCCAGCCAGGTGCTGCCGCCGTACTCGATCGAGACCGTGGTGCTGCACCCGCAGGCCGGCACCGAGAGCGCGCTGACCGCGCCGGGCTCGCCGGCCGCCAGCAACGTGACCGCCACCCAGGCAACGATGTCGTGGACCCCGGCCAGCGGCGGCGCCGTGGACAAGTACGAGATCTACCGGCAGAACGGCACCGACACCGAACTGCTCGGCACGTCCACGTCCGGCTCGTTCACGGTGCACAACCTGGTCCCCGGGACCGGGTACACGCTCAACGTGCTGGCCCGGGACCAGGCCGGCTACCTGTCCGTGCCGTCCACCCCGGTGCGGTTCACCACCAGCACCCCGGCCAGTGCCACCTGCCAGGTCAGCTACGCCGTCACCCAGGGCTGGGGCAACGGGTTCGTGGCCAGCATCAGCATCACCAACTCCGGGCCGGACCCGATCGACGGCTGGACGCTGGCGTTCTCCTTCCCGGCCACCTCGGAGACGGTCAGCTCGGACTGGAACGGCAACTGGTCCGAGAATGGCCAGGCCGTCACGGTGACGAACCTGAGCTGGGACGGAACGCTGGCCGCGGACGGTGGCAACACGGTGAACATCGGCTTCGTCGGGGCCAACAACGGGGCCTATCCGTCGCCCGCCTCGTTCACCCTCAACGGCACCGTGTGCACGACCACGTACTCGTCCTGATCGGCCCACCGGGGCTGCTGATCTTGCAGAGGTTAAGGTCGGCATAACAGTACGGAGAACGACCTAGCAATTCTACGAAGCTCCATGACAATGGCTGCGTAATGGCGCAGGATGGATCGCCTACGGGTAGCGTCCGGCCGGCGGTGGCGGGTCTCGGCGGATCGATCCAGGAGTGACCAGATGGGCGTATCCAGCTCGGCGGGTCCGCAGCAGCCGCGCCCCGCGCGCCGGTCGATCCGGTTTACCTTCCTAGCCACCGTCGCACTGCCGGTCGCCTGCCTGATCGTGCTGTGGGGGCTGGCCGTGGTTCTCGGCACCGGCCTGGACGACCACCTGTCCAAAATGTCCCACGCGGAGCAGGCCGAGATGATCCTGCTCGGCGGCGGCGGCCTGGTCGTCATCGTCGGCGCGGTGGTGCTGATGGCCACGTTCACCCGGCAGCTCTCCCGTGACCTGGCCGACCTGGCCGGCACCGCCCGGCGGCTGGCCGACGAGCAGCTGCCGCAGGCCATGCAGCGGCTACGGGAGGGCCAGGAGGCCGGGCTGGCCGCGGAGACCCCGGCCTGGCCGCGCACCCGCAGCATCGAGATCGACCAGGCCACGGCGGCCATCAGCCGGCTACAGCGGACCACGATCTCGGCCGCTACCGGCGAGTCCGGGCTGCGTATCGGCCTGCGCCAGGTGTTCGTCAGCCTGGCCCGGCGGAACCAGTCACTGCTGCAGCGGCAGCTCCGGCTGATCGATTCGCTGGAGCAGAAGGCATCCGACCCGGCCGCGCTGGCCGACCTGTTCGCGCTGGACCATCTGACCACCCGGATGCGGCGGCACGCGGAGAGCCTGGCCATTCTGTCCGGGGCCGCGCCCGGCCGGAGCTGGACCGAGCCGGTGCCGGTCATCGACGTGATCCGCGGGGCCATGGCCGAAGTCGAGGACTACCGGCGGGTGAGCGTGCTCACCAAGGCCGAGGAGGCAGTGGCCGCCCCGGCCGTCGCGGACATGATCCACCTGCTGGCCGAGCTGATCGAGAACGCGACGATGTTCTCCCCGTCCGGCACCCGGGTCGAGGTCCGGGCCGAGCGGGTGGCCAACGGTTTCGCCATCGAGATCGACGACCGTGGCCTGGGCATCGAGCCGGCCCAGCTCGAGGAGCTCAACCAGCAGCTAGCCAGCCCGCCCGACTTCGACCTGGCCAACGCCGACCGGCTGGGCCTGTTCGTCGGGGCCAAGCTGGCCGCCCGGCACGGGATCCGGGTCTCGCTGCGCCCCTCGCCCTACGGCGGCACCACCGCGATCGTGCTGATGCCGAACAGCATCGTGGCCGCCACCACCCGGCTGGACGGCGCGCTGGCCGGCGCGGCCCGGCCGCTGCCCGGCCGGCCCAGCGCGCTGGACCTGGGGTCAGCCAGCGGGCCGGTGCTGACCGCCCGGCGGGCCGCGGTG
>DATCUG010000074.1:0-4959 GCA_036567525.1 Streptosporangiaceae bacterium
CACGTCCCGGGCCAGCGACGGACGGCCGGCCGCCACCCCGCTGCGCACGGTGCCGTTCGCCTGGCGCAGGTAGCCCACCGCGCCCGGCACCTTCCAGGTGACGCCCTTGACGCTCATGCCGAGGTCTTCGAGCAGCGGGCCGACCGCGGCCAGCTTCTCGGCCACCATCGGGTAGTCGCGGTCCACGGCGATCAGCCGCGGCATGGTCACGCCGGGCAGCGGCGCGCACTCCCCGCGCTGCCAGTCGCGCACCGCACCGCCCGGCTGAGCCAGCTCGTCCGGGGTGTCGTGCATCAGCGGCGCCGCCACCACGTCGGTGCGTTTGCCCAGGTGCCGGGCGGCCAGCCGGGAGAAGTCGGCCGCGATCACGGAGAACGCATCGAAGTCGGTGCGGGCCTCCCAGGGCGGCGGGATGGCCGGATTGAACGAGTGCACGAACGGGTGCATGTCGGTGCTGGAGATGTCGTACTTCTCGTACCAGGTGGCCGCGGGCAGCACCACGTCGGCGAACGTGCAGGTGCTGGTCATCCGGAAGTCGATGGCGGTGAGCAGGTCGAGCTTGCCGCGCGGGGCCGGGTCCCGCCAGATCACCTCGGCCGGGCGCAGTTCCGGCGGTGACTCCTGGGCGCGCACCGCGTCGTGCGTGCCGAGCAGGTGCCGCATGAAGTACTCCATGCCCTTACCCGAGGAGCCGAGCAGGTTGGCCCGCCAGACCGTCATGACCCGGGGCCAGTTGGCCGGGTCGTCCGGGTCCTGGCCGGCGAACCGCAGGCGGCCGGCCTGGAGTTCGGCCACCACGTGGTCGGCCACCGGCTGCCCGGCGCGGGCTGCCTCGTCCGCGATGTCCAGCGGGTTGCGGTCGAACGTGGGATGCGACGGGGTCCAGCCCAGCCGTGACGCCTGGGCCAGGCAGTCGGCGAACGCCCGGCCCTGGAACAGGCCCTGGCCGAGCGGGCTGGCCAGCTCGGCGGCGCCGAACCCCTCATACCGCCACTGGCCGGTGTGCAAGTAGAAGTACGAGGTCCCGGTCATCTGCCGGGGCGGCCGCTGCCAGTCCAGGGCGAACGCCATCTGCTGCCAGCCGGCCAGCGGCCGGACCTTCTCCTGGCCGACGTAGTGCGCCCAGCCGCCGCCGTTCACCCCTTGGCAGCCGCACAGCATGAGCAGGGTGAGGAAGGACCGGTAGACCTGGTCAGAGTGGTACCAGTGGTTCGTCCCGGCGCCCATCGCGATCATGGACCGGCCGCGGGAGAGCTCGGCGTTGCGGGCGAACTCGCGGGCCACCCGGGCCGCGGCCGCGGCGGGCACCGTGGTGATCCGCTCCTGCCAGGCCGGGGTGCCGGGCGCCGGGTCGTCATAGCCGGCCGGCCAGTCGCCCGGCAGCCCGTCGCGGCTGACCGCGTACTGGGCCATCAGCAGGTCGAACACGGTGGTGACCAGGTGCCCGCCGAGCGTGCTGGCCGGCACGCCGCGGCGCACCGTTGAGCCGCCCTCGGTGTCCCCGATGTCGAACCGCGGCAGGTCGACCGGCAGCGCCGCCTGGTGCCGCCCGTACAGGGTCAGTGCCGGCTCCACCCCGGCCAGGTCGAGATTCCACCGGCCCAGGCCGGTTTCCGTGTACCGGAAGCCCAGCGAGCCGTTGGGGACGGCGAGTTCGCCGGTACTGGCGTTGAGCAGAACGGTTTTGTGTGCGGCACCGTCGCCGGCCTGTCCGATATCGGCAGCAGTCAGGAAGCCGCCCGGTACGTAGCTGTCGCCGCGCCGTTCCAGGGTGACCAGAAACGGCAGGTCGGTGTAGGTCTGGGCGTATTCGGTGAAGTAGGGCACCTGCCGGTCGCGGAAGAACTCGGCCAGGATCACGTGCCCCATGGCCATGGCCAGCGCGCCGTCGGTGCCCGGGGCGGCGGCCAGCCAGTCGTCGGCGAACTTGGTGTGGTCGGAGTAGTCCGGGGAGACCACCACCACCTTCTGGCCGCGGTAGCGCGCCTCGGTCATGAAGTGCGCGTCCGGGGTGCGGGTGATGGGGAGGTTGGTACCCCAGATGATCAGGTAGGCAGCGTTCCACCAGTCGCCGGACTCCGGCACGTCGGTCTGGTCGCCGAATACCTGCGGCGAGGCGGGCGGCAGGTCGGCGTACCAGTCGTAGAAGGACAGGATCGTCCCGCCGATCAGCGACAGGAACCGGGTCCCGATCGCGTACGACACCTGGGACATGGCCGGGATCGGGGTGAACCCAACCACCCGGTCCGGGCCGTACCGCGCCGTGGTGTGCACGTGCGCGGCCGCGATCAGCTCGCTGACCTCGGGCCAGGTGGCGCGCAGGAAGCCGCCCTTGCCGCGGGCCTGCTTGTACCGGGCGGCGCGCTCCGGATCCCCGGTGATCTCGGCCCAGGCGGCCACCGGGTCGTCCAGCCGGGCCCGGGCTTCGCGCCACATCTCCAGCAGCGGGCCGCGCACGTACGGGTAGCGCACCCGCGACGGCGAGTAGGTGTACCAGGAGAACGACGCGCCGCGCGGGCAGCCGCGCGGCTCGTACTCGGGCGAGTCCGGGCCGGTGGACGGGTAGTCGGTCTCCTGGGTCTCCCAAGTGATGAGGCCGTCCTTGACGTAGACCTTCCACGAGCAGGACCCGGTGCAGTTGACCCCGTGGGTGGAGCGCACCACCTTGTCGTGCCGCCAGCGCTCCCGGTAGAACTCCTCGGCGGCCCGCCGGTCGGACCGGTGCACCTCGCGAAAGTCCGGGCTGGGAGCACCGCCGGGCACGAAGAACTGTGCCTTGCGCAGTAGCCCTTCGACCGGTTCGCCAGCCGGCAGCAGCGGCGCGAGCTCAGCCATGGCGGTCCCTTCGCCGTGTAGCTCCTGCCCCCCGCCTATCGTTACACGACAGGCTTCACCGGGCCGGACCGGCCAGGTAGGTACTGACCCGGCCCAGCCAGCGGGTGTAGTAACCGCTGGCCAGGCGGCCCGGGATCAGGCGGTTCAGCAGGGTCCCGTACCGGTTGTAGTCTTCCCGGCCCGCCTGCCGGGCCACCAGGCCGGCTGGGCGCGACCGGGCGCGCTCGAACGCGCGCAGCGCGGTGGGCACGTCGGTGCCGGTGCGCAGCGTCTGAGCCATCGTCCAGGCGTCTTCCAGGGCCTGGTTGGCGCCCTGGGCCCGGGTCGGCGGCATGACATGGGCGGCGTCGCCGAGCACGGTGATCCGGCCGCGGCCCCAGGTGCGCGGCACCCGCTGCCGGTAGTGCGGGAAGAACCCGATGTCCGCGTCGGTGATGGCCGCCAGCACCTCGGGTATCGGCGCGGCCCAGCCGCCGAAGCGCTGCCGCAGCACGGCGACCTGCGGCGTGCCCGGCGAGTCGGGTGGCCAGCGCTGGTCGAACCACCATTGCAGCAGCCCGTCGCCGGCCGGCATCAGGCCGCAGCTGCCGGCCCGGCCCAAGTACAGCACGCTGCGCCGGGAGGTGGTGATACTGGTCGGTATCGGGGTGATGCCCTGCCAGGTGGCCCAGCCGGTGAGCCGGCCCGGGTCGCCGCCCCAGAGCTGGTCGCGGACGGCTGAGCCACGGCCGTCGGCCGCGATGAGCAGGTCGCCGGGCACGGCGGTGCCGTCGGCGAAGATGGCGGATACCCGGCCGGCCTCCTGCCGCGCGCCGGTACACGTCCGGCCGAATTCCAGCAGGCCGGCGGGCAGTCCGGCGGCCAGGCCGTCGAGCAGCCGGGACCGGGGCAGGCAGATATGCGGATGCCCGTAATGCACCGCCGCCTGGGCGACGTCGACGCTGGTCAGCAGCTTGCCATCGGCGGCGCGGGAGTCGAGCGTATCGATCGGCGCGCCGGCCCCGGCCAGCGGCACGCCCAGTTCAGCGAGGATCCCGGTGCCGTTGCTCCACAGCGTGACCGCGGCGCCGGTGTGGCGCAGACCAGGCGCCTGCTCGAACACGGTGACCTGGTGGCCGTCCGCGTGCAGCGCCCGGGCGGCGGCCAGGCCGCCGATCCCCGCGCCGATGATCAGGACGCGCATGTCTGTCACCTCTCAGATAGCACAACGATCATAGTACTATAGTCGTCATGCTAATGTAGTCGCCGTGCCACCCCCGCGGAACGTGCGCCGCCGGAACGCGCTGGCCGATGCCGTGATCGAGGTCCTCGGCACAGCTGGCATGCACAAGCTGAGCCACCGCGTGGTGGACGAGCAGGCCGGCCTGCCGCCGGGCACAGCGGCCAACTATTTCCCGCGCCGCGACGAGCTGCTGGCCGCGGCGGCCAGCCGGGTGGCGGAGCTGCACGTGGCCGACATGGCCGCGGCCGACCGCCAGGTGGCCGGCCCGGCCGGCCCGGACCAGCTAGCCGAGCTGATCGGCGCGTCGCTCTACGACTCGGCCACCCGGCACCGCACCCGTTACCTGGCCATCTATGAACTGACCCTGGAAGCGACCCGGCAGCCGGCCCTGGCCCAGACCCTGGCCCAGATCGGCACGGCCACGGCGGCGGCGACCATGGCGGAGCACCGGGCGCTTGGGCTGCCCACCTCACCTGGCCAGGTGCAGGCGCTGATGACGCTGTTCGGCGGCACGCTGCTGATGCTGGTAACCGGCCCGCCCGGGGCAGTCACCCGGGCCAGCACCCTGGCCCTGGCCCGGTGCCTGGTCAGCGGGGTGCTGCGCACTACTGCGTGACGCGGAACCTACTCCGTGACGCGGAACCGGGCCCGGCCGAAGCGGACCCAGTCCCCGGCCCGGACGGTAAACCCGGCGCCTGCCCGCCAGCCGTTGACGTGGGTGCCGTTGGTCGAGCCCAGGTCCACCAGCACCCAGTGGCCCGCGGCCGGCCGCAGCTCGGCGTGCCGCCAGGACACGGTTATGTCGCGGAGCACTTAGTCGGACGCTGGGGAGCGGCCGATCAGGTATACCCGCTCGTCCCGGGGCAGCACGAGGCGGGGCAGCCGCGGCGTCTGCCAGGCCT
>DATCUG010000075.1:0-2381 GCA_036567525.1 Streptosporangiaceae bacterium
CGCGTCATGGGCTGACCCGGCGCAGCCCAGGCGAAACCATGACGGCGCCGGCTGCGTCTTATCGACCAGCACCCCACCGGATTGCGCAGAGCGGGGAGGTCCCATGGTGCGGAGCAGGCCCGGCCGTCAGCTGGTGCTGGCCGCGGCCGCGCTGGCCAGCGCTGCCGTCCTGGTGGCCGGGTGTGGCCAGCCGGGCTCCCGCGGGCGCGGCGGCGGGCAGTTGCTGGTCGGCCGGGTCGAGAAGCTGTCTGCGGCCGCGCTGCCGCCGGGCCGGCTCAGCGCGGCCGAGGACGCGTTCGGCCTGGCTCTGCTGCGCCGGGTCTGCACCGCGTCCGGGCCGGCCAACCCGCTGCTGTCACCAGAATCCGCTGCCGAGGCGCTGGGCATGCTGTACGCCGGGGCCAACGGCCCGACCGCGGCCGCCGTCGGGCGGCTGCTGCACCTGCCCGTCTGGCAGCCCGGGCTGGTCGCCGCGCTGGACCGGCACACCGCCAGGCTAGCCGGGCTGCGCCAGGTCACGATCACCAATCACCTGTTCGAGCAGTCCGGGGTTCACCCCACCCAGCGGGTGCTCGATGACCTGCGCACCGCGTACCGGGCCGGGTTGTGGTCGGTGAACTTCGGGGACGAGCCAGCCACCACCAATACGATCAACGGGGTGGTCGCCCGGGAGACGCACGGCCTGGTGCCGGCGCTGTTCGCGGCGCCGCTGCCGGCCTCCACCCGGACCGTGCTGTCGGACACCGTCTACCTCAAGGCGCACTGGCCACAGCCGTTCCCGTCCACCAGCAGGGCGCCGTTCCGCACCGCGGACGGCCACGTGGTCCAGGTGCCGCTGATGAGCAACCCCGGCCCGGTGGCCAGCTACCGCCAGGTGGGCGGCTGGCAGTCGGCCACGCTGCGCTACGCCGGCGGGCGGCTGGCCGCGGTCGGCCTGCTGCCGCCGGTGCACGCCGCCAGCTGCCCCGAGCCCACCCCCGCCCAGTGGACGGCGCTGACCGCGACCGCACCCAGTCAGCCTGCCGGGGTCCGGCTGCCCCGGATGCGGCTCAGCCAGACCTGGGCCAGCCTGCAATCCACCCTGGCCACCATGGGCCTGCCGCTCAGCGGCGACTATTCCGGGCTGGGCGCCGCGGACACCCAGATATCCGAGATCGTGCAGCGCGACACGATGACCGTTGACGCCACTGGGACGACCGCGTCCGCGGCGACCGGGGTGGCGGTGGGCACCGCCGAGCGGGCCGGCCCGGCGCTGATCGTGACGTTCAACCGGCCGTTCCTGCTGCTGCTGGAGGACACCGCCACGCACACACCGCTGTTCCTGGCCTGGATCACCGACCCGGCCCAGCCCTGAGCCGGCCCTACGATGGCCCGGTGGACACCCGGCCGCTGACCGAGAGCGAACGGGCCCGGCTGCGCGAAACCCTGGCCCCAGTGCTGCGGGACATCGACGCCAGCGGCGCGATCGCGCCCCATCATCCGGGAAGAAACCCGTGATCGCGTAGGCGGCGACTTCGTCAGCGCCATGGTGTTGAGCGCCGACGGCACCATCCCAACTCACATCCACTGCAGCCGGTGCTGTCCGATCAGGACACCGCCGTCTGGCGCTGCCCGCGGTCAGGACACGTGATCAGCCAGGTAGGGGCGTTCGGCAAAAAAGGGTGATGGGTTAGCCGGCCGCGGTCAGCGGCGCGGCCACCTTGTTGGCCACCTTGAAGGCCTGGTCGCTGCGCATGGTGGCCCGCGTCCGGACCCCGGCCAGGCCGTTGCGCGGCAGCCGTTCCTGCCAGCTGGCCACGGCCAGCCAGATCAGCCCCAGTCCTGCCAGGATGAGGATCATCGCTGGGCCGATCATCGTGTTCCCCTCGCCGTGAGCCACGGTTATGGCGGCCGCCGCGGCCATTTTTAGGCACCCATGAAGAGGCACCTCACATCCGGCCGACCGGGCGCGTCTACCAGGTATGACGACGACACAACAGGCCAGGCAGAGCACGGCGGCCGCGGCGGCCGCCTTCCGGTTCGAGCCGATCCGGGCGGCCACGCTGGACGCGATCCGGGCCGCCGGGGTGGACGAGGCCGGGAACCAGCTGACCGTGCAGACCGACACCGAAGGTGGCAGCCCGCTGCGGTGCTGCCTGCGGGAAACCGTCCCCGGCGAGCGGGTGCTGCTGATCGCCTACACGCCGCCCGGCGGCCGCGGCGCCTACGCCGAGCGCGGGCCGGTGTTCATCCACGCCGAGCCGTGCGACGGTTACCGCACCGTGGACCGGTACCCGCCCGGGCTGAGCCACCGCCAGCAGGTGGTGCGCGCCTACGACCGGGCCGGGCGGATCGCGGACGGCGTGCTGGCCGACGACGGCCAGCACGCGATGACCGCGATC
>DATCUG010000076.1:0-2308 GCA_036567525.1 Streptosporangiaceae bacterium
TCGGCATGGGTAGCGGTGAAGTGCAGCGGGAAATGCGGGTCGCGGCAGCGGTGGTAGCGCAGCGCGCCGCACACCGGGCAGCTGCGCGCGCGCACCGCCGGATCCAGGTGGGCTAGATCATCGGCGCTCAGCCGGGCGGCGGCCGGCTCGGCCGGCTCGATCCGCCGCGCGAACCTGCGGGTCAGGTCACGCAGGAAACTCTCTCCGCTGGCGTCGCACTGGTCACATCGGCAGCCCTGGTACCAGGCCAGGAACGTGCCGTGTGACGGCGGCGCGGGCGGCAGGTCACGCCAGCGCCCCGGCTCCCCGGGCGGCTGCGGCACCCTATGACAGTACCTGCCTGTTCCCGGCCGGCCGGCCGGTGACGGCGGGAATGGCTGCCCCCGGCCAGCTTCAGCGCCGTCGTTAATTGCCGGGTTCCTCCCCATTTGTGGAGTCTGCGAAATGGCCTGTTAACGTGCCGGTCAGCTGGCCATCCAAACCGGATATTTCCGTTCGGCTCGGCTATCGCATCGGCCAGATTTGCCAGTTATGATCACGCGGTGGCCAACCGAGAGGAATCCCGATGACGGAGCAGCCGAGTGCTGTCGTGGGCATACCGCCCGCACCCCCCGCCCGGCTCGAGCCCAACGCGATCGGCGTGGCCCAGGACACGGTCATCGGCCTGGCCTCATCGGCCCCGGCCGCCACGGTGGGCGTATCGCTCTTCCTGCTCGCGTCGGCGACCGCCTACGGCAGCGGGCCGATCCTCATCCTCACCGCGATCCCCATGCTGATCATCGCCAACGCGTACCGGCGGCTCAACATGTGGAACGCGAACTGCGGCGCCTCGTTCGAGTGGGTCGGCCGGGCCATCAACCCCTACCTCGGCTTCCTCACTGGCTGGCTGATGATCGTGGCCTACATCATCGGCACGGTCAGCGTCGTTGAGGTGCTGGGCCCGTCGGTGCTGGCCGTGTTCGGCAACAGCTCGGCCAGCTCGTGGGCGTACGTCGGGATCGGCGCGGCGGTCGTCCTGGTGATGCTGGTGATCGCCATTGTCGGGATCAAGATCACCGCACGCACCCAGGTGGGCCTGGCCGTGGTCGAGTACCTGATCGTGATCGGCTTCGCCATCGCCGGCCTGGTCTACGTACTCGGCCACCACGCCGGGACGGTGCACATCACCACGGCCTGGCTGAGCCCGAGCGGGATCGGCGGCAAAGGCAGCGCGGTGGCCGGGTTCCTGGCCGCGGTGTTCATCTACGGCGGCTGGGACGGCACGATGTATGTCAACGAGGAGGTCCGGCACCGCCGGATCAACCCGGGCCGGGCCGCCATCATCGCGGTTGCGTTCCTCACCGTGTTCTACACCCTGGCCCAGGTGGGGCTGCAGGGCGTGGTCTCGCCGAAGGCGCTGGCCAATAACTCGTCCTCGGCGGCGGTCTACATCGCCGGAGTGCTCGGCGGCGGCAACGGGGAGAAGACCATGGCGCTGGCCATCGCGCTGTCGGTGATCGCCACCACCGGCACCGGGATCGTGCTGACCGCCCGGATCATCTACGGCATGGCCAGCTACCGGGTGCTGCCCGAGTTCCTCAGCAACGTGTCCCGGCGCTACGCCACCCCGGTGTGGGCCAGCATCATCGTCGGCGTGCTACTCATCGCGATCGGCGCGGTGTACCTGCTCACCTCGTCGGTGCAGAACGCGTTCGACAACGTGATCTCGGTGACCGGCCTGCTGTTCTCGATCTTCTACATCCTGACCGCGCTGGCCATGATCGTGTACTACCGGCGCCGGGTGCTGCGCAGCGTCTGGGACACGATCGTGCTCGGCATCCTGCCGCTGGGCGCGGCCGTGTTCCTGGGCTGGGTGCTGATCAAGTCGATCATCGCCGCGCCGGGCACGCAGAAGTGGTCGCTGATCGGGATCATCGCGCTCGGCGTACTGCTGATGCTGTCTGCCCGGTTCATCCAGAAGTCGCCGTTCTTCCAGATCAGCCGGGAGAGCGACAGCGGCCAGGCGGCCAGGCACGCCTGACCAGCGGCACCGGCAGTACCCGGTCCAGGTGCCGACCTACCTGCAGTCCGAGGCTCCGCTATGCCTGGAACGTTCCCCCAGCGGGCCACCACGGTTATCAGCCCATCTGCTTGCAACCGCTTGAGGACTTCCACGGCCGGTTCCGGGCCTGGGGTGGCACGCGGGCAGAGCGGGCACCCGTGGCTCGTGATGAGCACGGATACCGACCGATTCCGCCGCGCCCTCCGGCCGGGCGGTTGATGGCCTGCCGCGAGTGCGGTGAGAATGTGGTCACCGGTGACCGCAAAG
>DATCUG010000077.1:0-9138 GCA_036567525.1 Streptosporangiaceae bacterium
CCAGGCCGGCGGGCAACACCACTTCCAGCCGCTTGCCGCCGACCTCGACCGTGATCCGCTCGCGCGGCGCGGCCTCGGCCGCGCTGGCCGGCGGGCCGTCGTACGGCGCGATCGTGTTCTGGAATTCGGTCTCGATCCACCGGGTGTGCACCTGGAACGGCGCTCCGGTGAACGCCTCGTCCCGGACTACCGCCCGGTGGAACGGGAGCACCGTGGGCATGCCGCCGACCACGCACTCGTCCAGCGCGCGGCGGGCCCGCTGCAGCGCCTCGTCCCGGCTGGCCCCGGTAATGATGATCTTGGCGAGTAGCGAGTCGAACGCCTGCGGCACGGTCATGCCCGCCGCGTAACCCGCGTCCACCCGGACGCCCGGGCCGGACGGCCAGGCCAGCTCGGTGACGGTACCCGGGGCAGGCAGGAAGTTGCGCCCCGCGTCCTCCGCGTTGATCCGGAACTCGATCGAGTGGCCGCGCGGCGCCGGGTCCGGGTAGTCGAGCAGCTGCCCGTCGGCAATCCGGAACATCTCCCGGACCAGGTCGATGCCGGTGACCTCCTCGGACACCGGGTGCTCGACCTGCAGCCGGGTGTTCACCTCCAGGAAGGACACGGTGCCGTCCTGGCCGACCAGGAACTCACAGGTGCCCGCGCCGATGTAGCCGGCCTCGCGCAGGATGGCCTTGGACGCGGTGTAGAGCTGCTCGAGCTGGCCGTCGGACAGGAACGGGGCCGGCGCCTCCTCGACCAGCTTCTGGTGTCGGCGCTGCAGTGAGCAGTCCCGGGTGGACACCACGACCACCGTGCCCTCGCGGTCGGCCAGGCACTGGGTTTCCACGTGCCGGGGGCGGTCCAGGTAGCGCTCCACGAAGCACTCGCCGCGGCCGAACGCGGCCACCGCCTCACGCACCGCGGACTCGTACGCCGCGGTAATCTCCCCGGTCTCGCGGACCACCTTGAGGCCGCGGCCGCCGCCGCCGAACGCGGCCTTGATCGCGATGGGCAGGCCGTGCTCGGCGGCGAACGCCTCGACGTCGGCCACCCCGCTGACCGGGCCGTCGGTGCCGGGCGCCATCGGCGCACCCACCCGGCTGGCGATCTCCCGGGCCGCCACCTTGTCGCCGAGCGCCTCGATCGCGGCCGGCGGGGGGCCGATCCAGATCAGCCCGGCTTCGCCGACCGCGCCGGCGAAGCCGGCGTTCTCGGCCAGGAAGCCGTAGCCCGGGTGCACCGCGTCCGCGCCGGCGTCCGCCGCCACCTTGAGGATCTTCTCGATGCTGAGGTAGCTGTCGGCCGGGCTGCTCCCGCCGAGCGCGTACGCCTCATCCGCCATCGACACGTGCAGCGCGTCGAGATCCTGGTCGGCGTATACCGCCACGCTGCCCAGCCCGGCGTCCCGGCAGGCCCGCACCACGCGGACCGCGATCTCACCACGGTTCGCGATGAGCACCTTGCGCACGAAACACTCCTCCCGGCTGCCGAGAGGAGTCTAAGTGAAGCCGCCCCGGCATGATCGGGCAGCCCGGTCCGTCCTTGACAGCGGGTGGGTGGCGGGTTATCAGCGTATCGTCCACGGCCCGGGTCGCCGCGCCGGAACTTCCTGGTCAGCCGGTTGGCGCTGGACCTGGAGGCCGGTCCCGCGGCGGCCGCAGGGAGAAACTTTCCAGCCCTGGCCCGGAGGAGGCGTCAGTTGAGCCGGTTCCCGTTCAGGCCCGTCCGCACCCGCATCAGCGCAGCGCTCATCATGATGGCGGCGGCGGCGTTATCGCCTGCCGTGCCCGCGGCGGCCGCCACTGTGCTCACGGTAGCCAAGAACGGATCCGGCGAGTACACGACGGTCCAGGCCGCGATCAACGCGGTCCCGGCGGGCGGCTCGCCGTACGTGATCAGCATCGGTGCCGGTACCTACAACGAGGTCATCAACGTGCCGGCCAGCAAGCCGGATCTGACCCTGGAAGGGGCGGCCGGCAACGCCGAGGACGTGATCATCGCGTCCGGCAACGCGGCCTGGATGACCAGCCCAGCGGGCAGCGAATACGGCACCGCGGGCAGCGCTACCGCGACGATCGCCGCCAGCGATGTGACGGTCGAGGACTTGACGATCGCGAACACCTACAACCCGGCTGCCTATCCGGAGGGGTATTCGCAGGCAGTCGCGCTGAACGCGGAAGGCGACAAGATGATCTTCAACGGGGACCGTTTCCTCGGCCTGCAGGACACGTTGCTGGCCTGGGAGCCAACCCCGGCCGACGGTACCGGCAGTTGTACGAGGACTCGTTCATCGAGGGAAACGTCGACTTCCTGTTCGGCGACGCGGACGCGGTGTTCTACGCCGACACCATCAAGCTGGAGGACCGCGGGGCCGCGGCCGGTGGTGACAACGGGTACCTGGCCGCCCCGGCGACCGATTCGGCCAACCGCTACGGCTTCCTGCTCGACGACTGCACGCTGTCCAGCACGGCCGCGGACGCCACGTTCTACCTGGGCCGCCCGTGGCACCCGTACACCGGCGCCGACCCGCAGATCGTCGTCCGCAACAGCTACCTCCCCGCGCAGATCAAGAGTGCCCCGTGGACCACGATGAGCGGCTACTCGTTCACCGCCGGGCGCTATGCCGAATACGCCAACACCGGCCCCGGCTCGGGCACCGGTTCGAGCCGTCCTCAGCTCACCACCAGCCAGGCGGCCAGCTACACCCCGCAGACCTACCTGGCCGGCACCGACGGCTGGAACCCCCTGGGCTGAATCCGCGGGAGCGTAGCATCCACGACACGCCGGCGGATAGCTAGGCGTGCTCGCGGCTAATCGGTCCGGGCGCTTTCGTGGCGGAGGAGCCAGCGCTTGCGGTCCAGGCCGTAGTAGTAGCCGGTCAGGCTGCCGTTGCTGCCGACCGCGCGGTGGCAGGGCACGACCGGGGCGATCAGGTTGAGCGCGCAGGCGGCGCCCGCGGCCCGGGGCGCGCCGGGGCAGCCGGCCCGGGCGGCCAGGTCGGTGTAGGTGACGGTGCTGCCCGGGGTCACGGCGCGCAGCTCCGCCCACAGCCGCTGGCGGCCCGGGCTGCCCGGCTGGTGCACCGGGATGCCGTCCATGGCACGCAGGTCACCCGCGAAGTAGCCGCGCAGTGGCTTGGCCAGCCAGGGCAGGTCACCGGCGGCGACCTGGCTGAGCGGGTAGCCGCGCAGCGACCGGTGCAGCCGGGTGTACATCTCGTCCGGTCGGGCGGTGAACCCGCCGGCGATCAGCCGGTCGCCGTGCGCGAGCAGGCTGAGCGGGCCGATCGGGGTGTCCAGCACGGCGGCCAGGATCTGCTCAGGCATGGTCGGTCTCCCAGGTCCACAAGTGGAGGACGGCGTAGCTGCGCCACGGCCGCCACCGGGTGGCGTGCCCCGGCATGGCACCCAGCTGGGCCATGGCCCGGCGCACCCCCAGGTCCGTGGCCGGGAACTGGTCCGGGTCACCGGCCCGCATCATGATGTAGCCGATGGTCCACGGCCCGATGCCGGGCAGTTCGGCCAGCCGGGCGGCGGTTTCCGCCGGGTCGGCGCCGGGATCCAGGCTGAGCCGGCCGGCCGCGGCCGCGGTGGCCAGCGCGCGCAGGGTGCGCTGCCGGCTGGTGGTCAGGCCGAGCCGGGACAGGTCGGCGCCGGCCAGCTCGGCCGGGCTGGGGAACAGCGCGGTCAGCCCGGGCGGGGCGCCGGGTGGGGCGGGCCGGCCGTGCTGGGCGGCCAGCCGGCCCGCGAACGTGCGGGCCGCGGCTACCGAGACCTGCTGGCCGAGCACGGCCCTGACGGCCAGCTCGAACCCGTCGTAGCTGCCTGGCACCCGCAGCCCGGGCCGGGCCCGGACCAGCGGGGCGAGCAGGCCGTCCGCGGCCAGCGCGGCGTCGATCACGGCCGGGTCGGCGTCCGCGTCCAGCAGCCGGCGGCACCCTGCCGCCAGCTGCCTAGCGGCCAGCCCGCCGGCTGGGCCGTCCGGGCGGAGCGTGGCCCGGAGCTGCACATGTCCCTGGCCGGGCTGCGGGATCAGCTCGATGACGGCGCCGCCGCCTGGAGTGCGTACCGTCCGGGTGTAGCGGTCCGCGGTCACCTGCTCGACGCCGGGGATGGCCCGCAGGGCCAGGAAGCTGAGCAGCCCGGCCGCGTCGAACGGCTCCCGGCAGGCCAGCCGCACCGACAGGCCGGGGCCAGCGTCCAGCGTCATCCTCCGATTCAACTCCACCCCACCGACAGGAACCGGGAACCCGCACTGCCTTCCATCGTGATCATGGCTTTGGTGGGGTTCTAGCACTACTCAGGCCATGATCACGAAGCTCATGGACCGCGGCGGTTGGGCTAGCGGGGGCGGGCGGAGCGGCGCCAGGCGCCGGGGCCGGGGCTGAGCGGCGCACCGATCAGCGCGGCCCGGTCCACCCAGCCTGGCCCGCGCGCCGGCTGCGGCGAGTGGGCGGCACTGGCGTTCAGTGTGCTGCGGGGTTGCTGTATGGACAGGACCGCGGTGAGGGCGGCTAGCTCTTCGGCGGTCGGGTCGCCCCGCACCACGCGCAGTGTTCGCCCGGCTCGCTCAGCGTCCATAACCGGCCGCTCCCGATGCTGAACTGGCGGCGGACCCGCTCCCAGAACGCGTCCCGCAGCCACTCCCGCGCCTCCTGGTAGGGGCGCAGCGACAGGCCCAGTTCCTTCTCCGCCTCGACCAGCAGCTCCTTGTCGATCACCGGCGGCAGGATCGGGCCGGGCAGCAGGTCGCGGATGTTGTCCTCGCCGCGGGTGAGGATCCACTTCTGCGCCACGTGCTCACCGGCCTCCTCGACCCGGACCCGGTCCGGGCCCAGCCGGCTGGCCACGGCGGCCGGCACGTGCGGGGCCGGGCGCTGCGGCCCGGGCCTGGGCATGTGCCGCTTGTCGAACAGCTGGGCCGGGGACGGCACCGTGGCGTGCGGCAGCGGCGGCACCGGCTCGGCCGGCACCGGCTCTTGTGTCGCCACCCGGGTGAAGTACGGCTCGAGGAACGCCCGGTCCAGCACCTCCACCGTGTCCGACTCCCAGACCAGCCGCTCGGCCTGGTTGGTGCCGAACGGGGGCTCGACGCCCCACAGGTGCACCCGGACGCCGTACGCCTGCGCGGCCTCCACCGCGGGCACCATGTCCTCGTCCCCGGCCACCAGCACCGCGTCGGTGATGGCCCGGTGCCGGGCCAGCGCCTCCATGTCCGCGCGGATCTGCGCGTCCACGCCTTTCTGCTGGCCGCGCGCGTTCAGGTTGCCCAGCCGCAGCTTGACCCGGGCCATCTGCGCGATCACCCGCTGGTCGATGGTGGGCACCCGGTCCCGGGCCGCGTCGTACCAGTAGACCCGGAGCAGTTCGCCGCGGACCAGGCCGTCGGCGTGCCGGGTCAGGGCCTGGATCAGCTTGTCGGTGTCCACCCGGTACTCGCGCCGGGACCCGACGCTGAACAGCAGCTCACCAGCGGCGGCATAGATGTAACCGACATCGATCATGATCGCGTAGCGCGCCAGGATGGGCAGCGATACGTCCGTCGGGAGGGGAGCGACGATGTCGGTCATGGTACTCACGACTCTACTGCCGGACCCGGGTCTGCTGGGGCGGAAGGGCCGGTCAAGTTTGGCATTCTGTAGTTGTCTAACTACAGAGGGATGTTGCCGTGCTTCCTCGGCAGCATCTGCTGGCGCTTGTTGCGCAGTGCGTGCAGCGCCCGGGTGATCTGGCCGCGGGTCTCGGCCGGGCGGATCACCGCGTCCACGTAGCCGCGTTCGGCCGCGCTGTACGGATTGGCCAGCGCGTCCTCGTACTCGGCGACCCGCTGCGCGCGCAGCGCGTCCGGATCGTCGGCGGCGGCCAGCTCCCGCCGGTACAGGATGTTCACCGCGCCCTGCGCGCCCATCACCGCGATCTGCGCGGTCGGCCAGGCCAGGTTGATGTCCCCGCCGAGATGCTTGGAGCCCATCACGTCGTAGGCGCCGCCGTACGCCTTGCGGGTGATCACTGTGATCTTGGGCACAGTGGCCTCCGCGTAGGCGTAGATCAGCTTGGCCCCGCGCCGGATGATGCCGCCCCACTCCTGGCCGGTGCCGGGCAGGAAGCCGGGCACGTCGACGAACGTGAGCACCGGGATGCTGAAGCAGTCGCAGGTGCGGACGAACCGGGCCGCCTTCTCCGACGCGTCGATGTCCAGCGTGCCCGCGAAGTGCATCGGCTGGTTGGCCACCACGCCGACGCTCATCCCGTCCACCCGGCCGAAGCCGACCACGATGTTCTGCGCGAACAGGGCGTGGATCTCCAGGAACTCGCCGTCGTCCAGCACCCGGGTGATCACGTCGTGCATGTCGTAGGGCTGGTTGGGTGAGTCCGGGATCAGCGTGTCGAGTTCCTCGTCGGACGGGGTCAGGCCCAGCGCTGCCGCCGGGTCGCCGTCGCGGGGGAACGCCGGGGGGTCGTCCAGGTTGTTGGACGGCAGGTAGGACAGCAGGTCCCGGGCGAAATCGAGGCAGTCGTCCTCGTCGGTGGCCTGGTAGTGCGCGACGCCCGACTTGGTGTTGTGCGCGTGCGCCCCGCCGAGGTCCTCGAAACTGACCTCCTCGCCGGTCACCGTCTTGATCACGTCCGGGCCGGTGATGAACATGTGCGAGGTGCCCTCGACCATCAGGGTGAAGTCGGTGATCGCGGGCGAGTAGACCGCGCCGCCCGCGCACGGGCCCATGATCAGCGAGATCTGCGGGATCACCCCGGACGCGACCACGTTCCGGTAGAAGATCTCGGCGAACAGGCCCAGCGCGACCACGCCCTCCTGGATCCGGGCCCCGCCGCCGTCGTTGATGCCGATCAGCGGGCAGCCGGTCTTCAGCGCGTGATCCATCAGCTTGACGATCTTCTCCCCGTACACCTCGCCCAGCGACCCGCCGAACACCGTGAAGTCCTGGCTGAACACGCAGACCGGGCGGCCGTCGATGCTGCCGTAGCCGGTGACCACCCCGTCGCCGTAGGGCCGGTTGGCGTCGATGCCGAACGCGGTGGCCCGGTGCCGGGCCAGCTCGTCCAGCTCGGTGAACGAGCCGGGGTCGAGCAGCTGCTCGATCCGCTCCCGGGCCGTCATCTTGCCCTTGGCGTGCTGCCGTTCCACCGCCCGCTCGGAACCAGCATGAACCGCCTCATCCCGGCGCCGCTGCAGGTCGGCGAGCTTGCCCGCGGTGGTGTGCGGATCGGGTTCCGGCTCCGCCTGGCCGGCCTGGTCCGCCCCGGGATGGTGCGCAGCATCGCTGGTCATGCCGACAGGGTAGCGGCCGGCCCGATCATGGCTGGGGCCCCCTGGTGGCGGCGGCCGCGGGTTCACAGTCCGGACACATATGGCCACTAGGCTGGCCCGGTGAGCCAGCATGCCGCGCCCACCGCCACCCCCACCCGGGACACCGACCGGCAGCAGCTGCCCGCGCCGCTGCGCCGCGATGTCCGGCTGCTCGGCGGCCTGCTCGGCGAGGTGCTCCGGGAGGCGGGCGGGCAGCAGCTGCTGGACGATACCGAGCGGCTGCGGCACGCGGTGATCGAGGCCCGGCGCGGGCAGCTGCTGCCGGGCGGCCCGGGTTCTGGGCAGAGCGCTGGCCCGGATGCGGACCCGGCCGGGGACGAGATCGCGGCGCTGGTGGCCAGCTGGCCGCTGGACCGGGCCGAGCTGGTGGCCCGGGCGTTCACCGTCTACTTTCACTTGTCCAACCTGGCCGAGGAACTGCACCGGGTGCGGGCGCTGCGGGAGCGGGACACGGGCGACGCCCCGGTGCGGGAATCACTGGCCGCCGCGGTCGGCGAGCTGCGCCGGGACCAGGGCGCGGCGCAGCTCGATGGCCTGCTCGGCCGGCTGCGGGTGCACCCGGTGCTCACCGCGCACCCGACCGAGGCGCGGCGCCGGGCGGTGGCCACCGCGCTGCGCCGGATCAGCGACCTGCTGATGGACCTGGACGACCCCCGGCACGGCGCGTCCGAGCGGGCGGACATCCGGCGCCGGCTGCGCGAGGAGATCGACCTGCTGTGGCGCACCTCGCCGCTGCGGGGCCGGGCCATGACGCCCATCGACGAGGTGCGCACCGTGATGGCCGCGTTCGACGAGACGCTGTTCCAGGTCGCGCCGCGGGTGTACCGGGCGCTGGACGAGGCGCGGCACGAACCGGCGCCGAGCCCGGCGTTCCTCCGGTTCGGCAGCTGGGTCGGCGCGGACCGGGACGGCAACCCGTTCGTCACCGCCCAGGTGACCAGGGAGACCGCGGTCATCCAGGCCGAGCACGTGCTGCGCGCGCTGGAGAACGCGACCACCCGGATCGGCCGGGCACTCACCGTGCACGCCGACGCGGCGCCGCCCAGCGAGGCGTTCAGCGCGGCCCTGGAGACAGCCGAGACGGCCCATCCCGAGCTGCTGGCCGAACTGGCCGCCAGGTCACCGGGCGAGCCGTACCGGACGTACCTGCTCTACCTGGCCCGGCGGCTGGCCGCCACCCGGCTGCGGGACGCCGACCTGGCCTACGGCAGTGCCGCGGACTTCCACCGCGACCTGCTGCTGGTCCAGGAGTCGCTGGCGGCGGCCGGTGCCAGGCGGCTGGCGTTCGGTGAATTGCAGCAGTTGATCTGGCAGGCGGCGACGTTCGGCTTCCACCTGGCCGGCCTGGAGATCCGGCAGCACAGCGCGGTGCACACCCGCGCGCTGGCCGAGGTCCGGGCGGGTGGTGCGCCGTCCGCGCTGTCCGAGCAGACGGCCGAGGTGCTGGCCACGTTCCGCGCGGTGAGCTGGATCCAGGACCGGTTCGGGGTGGCCGCCTGCCAGCGTTACGTGGTCAGCTTCACCCGGTCGGCGGACGACATCGCGGCCGTGTACGAGCTGGCCGCCCGGGCCACCCGGAGCGGCCCGCCGCCGGTGCTGGACGTGGTGCCGCTGTTCGAGAGCGGCGCGGACCTGAGCAACGCCACCGCGGTGCTCAGCGAGATGATCCAGCTGGCGCCGGTGCGGGAGCGGCTGGCCGCCACCGGGCGGCAGCTCGAGGTCATGCTCGGCTACTCCGACTCGGCCAAGGAACTCGGCCCGGTCAGCGCCACGCTGCGACTGTTCGACGTGCAGGGCCAGCTGGCCCGGTGGGCGGCGGATAACGAC
>DATCUG010000078.1:0-7917 GCA_036567525.1 Streptosporangiaceae bacterium
TGGCGGCGGTGGCGGCGGGCGTCGTTGCCCGCGCCATCGTGGCCGGCGTCCGCGCCGCCCAGCCCTGACCCGGCGGGCTATCCGGTGCTACAGGAGACCGTGGGCCGGGTCCATTGGCCGTTGGGTGAGATCGTGACGCCCCAGTTGTTGCCGTTGCCGTTGGGTTTGGCGACCAGCACGTACTGGCTGGGATAGGTGGCGGCGACGTTCCAGGTGGAGTAGACCACGGCCGGCGCCACCAGGTTCATCGTCACGGTCCAGTTGCTGGACCCGGTGACCGAGACGTTGAGGTTGTACCAGTTGCTGCCCTGCGACCCGGCCGACAGCGTCGCCGTGCAGCCGCTGGTGCCGCCACCGGAGCCACCGGAGCTGCCGGAGTTCACCGTGACGCTGGAGTTGCCGCTGCCGTTGCTGTAGGCCTCGGTAGCCAGGATCTGGTAGTTGAGCGTGCCCAGGTTCATCCCATGACTGGCCCACGCGCTGAAGAAGTTGGCCGTGGTGATGGTGCCGCTGGACACCGGCGACGTCCGGATCGCGATGTACTGCTCGAAGGTCGCGGTGCCCTGGATGGAGGGCTGGTTGACCTGCTGATGCTCGTAGATGTTGTACGTCCCGCCGTCGCTGGTGACCTGGCCCATGTAGGTGCCAGCCGTGGGCGGCGAGCCGGTGTAGTTCTCGACGACGTAGTACTCGACGAGTGGGCTGGTCGACCATCCGTAGAGCGACACCAGCGAGGTGCCGGACGCGCTCAGGCTGCTGGAGAAGCTCACCGTGTGATTGCTGCCCGGGTTCCAGCCGACGCCAGCGACGAAATCGCCGACATTGCTCCATGAGGCGGAGTAGCTGTTGCCCGAGTTCAGCGTGATGCAGGCTGACCCGCTGCCCGCGGTGTACATCTGGTAGTAGTAGCCGCCGTTCGTGCCGGTCTGGTTCGAGCAGATGGCCGTGGCCGCCCGCGCCGGGCCGGGCAGGACTGCCGTGGCCGCGGCCAGGATCAGGGCGCAGGCGGCGCCGAGTAACGGCACGCGGATCCGGCTGCCGTTACTCGCTCGGGGGACATGCTGGAGGGCGTTCATGCCGGGCCTCCTTGGACGAGGCCGTCACCGGGGCGACGGCCGGGGACCAGGCTGATGGGAGCCTGACCGGCAGTTTCTGGTATCTGCCGATGGCGTCAGTGTGATTTGGGCAGATCTAGCCGTCAATAATTTTCGGAAATGTTTCGGGATGAAAGTTGCCCTCCATTTTCATAAATGGAGCTCAAGTCGATCGAAAGTTTCGAATGTTGGGTATCAGAAGGCCAGTCAGGTCAGGGAGCGGGCGCGGCCAGCGCGTTGTCGGCCCAGGACCGCAGGGCAGGCGGGGCGGCGGCGCCTACCTGGCGGGCGATGACCCGTCCACCGCGCAGCATCAGCAGGGTCGGGATGGCCTGGGCCTCGAACCGCTGCGCGATCCGCGGCGAGTCGTCCACGTTGACCTTGACCAGCTTGACCTGGCCGGCCAGGTCACGGGCGAGCTGTTCGAGCGCGGGGCTGACCATACGGCAGGGCCCGCACCAGGGCGCCCACAAGTCGACGATGACGGGAATCTTGGCCGTTTCCGCGATCTCGGCGAAGGTCGTGTCGTCGGCGTCGGCGATCCAGGGCAGCGGCTGGTGGCACTTGGCGCAGCGGGGTGTCCCAGCCGCCGCGGCCGGCACCCGGTTGGCCTGGCCGCAGTGCCCGCACCGGATTGGCCCGCTTGTCATGGCTTCATTATCGGCGCACCCCAGGTCAGCCGGCCGCACCGGGCTGGTCCCCGGCGCCAGGCTGGCCGCCCACGCCGCCGGCGCCGGTCTGGCCGCCGGGGGCGAGCTGGCGGAGGACGGCGTGCACGCTGGACGTGTCGTCGTCGCCGTGGCCCTGGGCCAGCGCGGCCTGATAGAACGCGGTGGCCACGCTGAACAGCGGGGTCGGGCTGCGCAGCTCGGCGGCGAACGCCGCGATGATCGCGATGTCCTTGTCGTAGACCCGGGCCCGGATGCCGGGCCGGGCGTAGTCCCGGGCCACCATGGCCGGCCCGCGCACCTCGAACATGCGCGACGTGCCCGCCCCGTCGCCGATCGCGGTGAGCACCATATCCAGGTCCAGGCCCGCCTGCTCGGCCAGCACCAGTGCCTCGGCGGCGGCCAGGTTGTGCACCGTGACCAGCAGGTTCGCAACGATCTTGAGTTTCATCCCGTTGCCGAACGCGCCTACGTCGTAGACCTGCCGGGTCATCGCGGCCAGCACCGGGCGGGCCCGGGCCTTGGCCGCCGCGTCCCCGCTCAGGTAGGCAACCAGGTCCTTGCGCTGGGCCTGCGCGCCGGTCCCGCTGAGCGGGCAGTCCAGCATGGTCCCGCCGCAGCCGGCCAGCACCTGCCGCCCGGCCATCTTGTCGGCCAGCATCAGCGTGCTGGTCTCCAGCACGATCAGCCGGCCGCCCCCGGCCACGAGACCATCCGGGCCGCCCACCACCTCGGCCAGCGCGGCCGCACTCGGCAAAGACGTCACCACCAGCCCAGCAGCCGCGGCCACCTCGGCCGCTGAACCAGCCACCACCCCGCCGCGCGCGGCGTGCGCGTCCCGCGCGGCGGCGGCCAGGTCGTACCCGATGACCTGGTGACCTGCCTCGATCAGATGTGAGCTCATGGCCGAACCCATCACGCCCAGGCCGACGAACCCCACCGGCCCGGTGATACCTGCCGGCTGCGTCACGGCAAACCTCCCTGCCGACATCCGCTCCGCGGACATTGCAGCACATCCCGTCCGGCCCGTCAGGTGGCCGCCACCCGGGTCCTTGACGCGCCCGCCGGGCACCGTGACACTCCACTGCATGCGGGCAGCCGTGCTCGACCGGCCTGGACAGGTAAGCGTTCGGCATATTGATCCCCCGGTGCCAGGGGAGCGCGCGCTGGTGCGGGTAGCGCAGGCCGGCCTGTGCGGCACGGACGTCAAGATCGCGGCCGGGGAGATCCCGGTCGCGCTGCCCCGGGTGCTCGGCCACGAGATGACGGGCTGGGTGCAGCAGGCCGGTGCCCGCGGCCTGCTCGAAGCCGGCACGCCGGTGCTGGTCAACCCGGCCGTGTTCTGCGGGTACTGCGAGCTGTGCCGCCGCGACCTGCCCCAGCTCTGCCGGCGCGGCGGGCTGCTCGGCCGGGACGCCGACGGGGTGTTCGCCGACCTGGTCGCGGTGGACGAGGCCTGCCTGCACCCGCTGCCGCCCAGCCTGCCGGCCGGTGGGGCGGCGCTGCTCCAGGTGCTGTCCACCTGCGTGCACGCGCAGTCGTCAGTCACCATCCGGCCGGAGGACAGCGCGGTGGTGATCGGCCTGGGCGTGAGCGGGCTGCTGCACGTCCAGCTGCTCCGCGACCGGGGCGTGCCGGTCATCATCGGGGTGACCAGGTCGGCGGCCAAGCGCGAGCTGGCGCGGCGGTTCGGCGCCAGCGACGTGGCCGGGCCCGGGGACGCGGCCGACGTGCTCGCCGCGCACACCGGCGGCCACGGCGCGGACCTGGCCATCGAGACCGCGGGCAACCAGCAGGCGCTGGCCCAGGCCATGCGGCTGGCCGCGCCGGGCGGGACCGTGCTGGTGTACGGGACCACCGCGCCGACCGCGGACGGCCTGCCGACCTACGACTGGTACCTCAAGGAACTCACCATCCGCAGCACCCGGGCCGCCCGGCCGCGGGACTGCGAGCTGGCCATCCGGCTGTACGCGGACCGGCGGGTGGACCTGGCCCCGCTGGTCACCGCCCGGTTCCCGGTCGAGCAGGCCGGGCAGGCGCTGGCCGCGTGCGCCGAACCAGGCCAGCTCAAGGTGGTCCTGGACGTGGCCGGGCAGCCGTCCTGACCAGGCGAAAGGAATGAGCCGGGCGCGAGCTGCGTTGTCGATTCCCGGACTGGCCGCAGGGCACTGTAAGCTATGTGAGCTTCTAGCCCAGCGGCGGAGTAGCTCAGTCAGGCAGAGCAAGCGGCTCATAATCGCTGTGTCGCCGGTTCAAGTCCGGCCTCCGCTACCCAGCTAAACTCATCAGTACCGACCACCAGAGAAAGGCACTCCATCGTGGCTGCCACCGACGTCAGGCCCAAGATCACCCTGGCCTGCCAGGAGTGCAAGCACCGCAACTACATCACCAAGAAGAACCGGCGCAACGACCCGGACCGGCTGGAGCTGAAGAAGTACTGCCCCAACTGCCGGTGCCACCGGCCGCACCGCGAGACCCGCTAACCCCGCGGGATGCCCGCCAACCCGGACTTCGCCGGCCGGACGTTCCCGGCCACGAAGCCCTATGAGGTCAGCCGGGTAAAGATCGCCGAGTTCGCGGACGCCGTTGGCGATCCCAGCCCGGTCTACCGGGACAAGGACGCCGCGGTGGCCGCCGGGTACCCGGACGTGATCGCGCCGCCCACGTTCCCCATCGTGGTGACCATGGCCTCCTCCGGCGCGGCGGTGGCCGACCCCGAACTCGGCATCAACTACGCCATGGTGGTGCACGGCGAGCAGCGCTTCGAGTACACCAGGCCGCTGCGGGCCGGGGACGTGGTCACCGCGCAGTCCACCATCGAGAGCATCCGGTCAGCCGGCAGCAACACGCTGATGAACACCCGCACCGAATTGCGGACGGTGGCCGGCGAGCACGTCTGCACGGCCTTTTCGATCATCGTGGAACGGGGCGCATAGGACAATGGCGGCCCAGGTCAAGTACGCCGACGTCGAGGTGGGCAGCGAACTGCCCGCGGCCAGCTTCCCGGTGACCCGGCTCAGCCTGGTCAAGTACTGCGGCGCGTCCGGCGACTTCAACGTGATCCACTGGAACGAGCGCATCGCCAAATCGGTCGGCCTGCCCGATGTCATCGCGCACGGCATGTTCACCATGGCCCAGGCGGCCCGGTACATCACCGACTGGACCGGTGACCCGGGGTCGATGACCGAGTTCGGCGTCCGGTTCTCCGCCCCGGTGGTGGTGCCGGACGACGACACCGGCGCGGCCATCGAGGTGACCGGCACCGTCGAGGAGAAGCTGGACGGGAACCGGGTCGCGGTCACGCTGACTGCCCGCTCGGCTGGGGCCAAGGTGCTCACCCGGGCCCGGGCCGTCGTCCGGCTGCCCTGAACGGCTCCGGCGGGTCCGCCCGCCATCGCTAGGATGACTGCCGATGCCATCCGTCCGTGACCAGGTGCTGCTGGCTGGCTTCACCACGCTCGGAGTGGGTGGGCCGGCCCGGCGTTTCGTGCGGGCCGGCACCGAAGCCGAGCTCATCGCGGCGGTCCGGGACGCCGACCAGCATGGGGAACCGCTGCTCATCCTGGGCGGCGGCAGCAACCTGGTGATCGCGGACGCGGGCTTTCCCGGCACCGTGGTCCAGGTGGCCGCCCGCGGCATCCAGCAGGCGCCGGGTGACGCGGGCTCGGTGCGGCTGACCGTCGCGGCCGGGGAGGACTGGGACGGCGTGGTCGCGTCCTGCGTCGCGGCCGGCCTGGCCGGCCTGGAGTGCCTGTCCGGCATCCCCGGCCTGACCGGGGCCACCCCGATCCAGAACGTCGGCGCCTACGGCCAGGAGGTGGCCGAGGTCATCACCACGGTCCGGGTCTACGACCGGGACCGCGACGAGGTGTCCGAGCTGGCCGGGACGGACTGCGGGTTCGGCTACCGGACCAGCATGTTCAAGCGGGACCGGACCGGCCGCCGGGTCGTCCTCGGGGTCACGTTCCGGCTGCGGTCCAGCGGCCAGTCCGGGCCGGTCCGGTACACCGAGCTGGCCCGCACCCTCGGCGTGCCGGAGGGGGGCCAGGCCCCACTCGGCGAGGTGCGCCAGGCCGTGCTCAGGCTGCGCCGGGGCAAGGGCATGGTGACCGACCCGGCCGACCCGGAAAGCCGCAGCGCGGGCTCGTTCTTCACCAACCCGGTGCTGGACGATGCGCAGTTCGCCGCGCTGCAGAAGCTGGTCGGCGAGGACGTGCCGATCCCGCAGTTCCCGGCCGGCCCGGGCCAGGTCAAGGTGCCCGCCGCGTGGCTGATCGGCCAGGCCGGCTTCGGCAAGGGCTACCCGGGCCGGGCGGGCGGTGCGCGCATCTCCAGCAAGCACACGCTGGCCCTGGTCAACCCGGGCGGGGCCACCGCGGCCGATATCGCCGGCCTGGCCCGGGAGATCCGCGACCGGGTGCGCGACGAGCTGGGCGTGGAGCTGGCCTGCGAGCCCGTCCTGGTCGGCCTCACGCTCTGACCAGGCCGCTGAGCATGATCACGGCCAGCGTGCCGGCCAGCAGGAACGGGCCGAACGGGAGCTGCGTCTTCCGGCTGGCCCGGCCGGCCGCGATCAGCCCGAGGCCGGCCACCGCGGCCAGCAGGTAGCCCAGGAACAGCCCGGCGGCCACCGCGGCCAGCCCGAGCCAGCCCAGGTACAGGCCGAGAATCCCGGCCAGCTTCACGTCTCCCCAGCCCAGGCCGGCCGGGTAGAGCACCGCCTGCACGGTGAACAGCGCCAGCGCGATGCCCAGGCCGGCCAGCGCGCCGAGGAAGTGCCGGCCGCCGCCGGGCGGCAGCAGCGCGGCCAGGCCGAGCAGGGCCAGCGCGACCGGGTAGGACGGCAGCGTGAGCCGGTCCGGCAGCCGCCGCTCGCGTGCGTCGATCACGGCCAGCCCGGTCCCGGCCAGCGCCAGGTAACCGTAGCCGGGCAGCACGGGGCTCAGCCCAAAACGCACCACCATCATGCCGAACGCCAGTGCCGCGCCAGCCGCGATCGCCCCCACCCCGGCCGTCCGGGGCCGGTCCAGCCGGGCGCCGTCCGTCACGTCAGCCGCGATCGCCCGCACCCCGGCCGTCCCGGGCCGGTCCACCCCGTCGCCGCCACCCGCCACGTCAGCCGCCCCCGTTGATGCTCTGGATCTCCACCACCGGGAACGGCGGGGTCTGCCCGGTGGTCAGGATGGCCGGCATCCGGTTCGGCCCGGGACCGTTGAGCACACCGGGGCCCCAGGTGACTGACCACCGCATGGTCGCGCCCAGCACGGCCGCCGGGGCCGGTGCCTGCCACAGCACGCCGCAGTCCGGCGGGGTGCCCGCGCCGGAGGTGACGGGGGCCCGGCCGGTGCGGAAGTGCGAGCCGCCCGGGCCGCAGCCCGCCGAATACGGGGCACCCTGGCCGCTGCGCACACTCACGCTGACCGCCTTGTGCGCGGCTAGCTGGGCCCACACACTGACCGTCTGGTTGCCCAGCGTCGCGGTCACCTCGTAGGCGTCCGGCCGCCCGGTCACCGCGCTGACCGGGCGGGTCTGAGCCCAGACGTAGCTGGCCAGGTTCACATAACCCTTAGCGGCCGGGTTGATGGTGAGCTGAGGCCGGGGGATCCGCATGTGGTTGTACGCGAACGCGGCCAGCGTGGCCAGCGGCACCGGCGGCTCAGCTGGCGTTATGCCAGGTAGGGCCCAGGTGAACAGCGGGAACGTCTTGCACACCCGCTGCGCCGCGGCCGACGCGGCCGGGTTGACCGGGAGCTGCCACCAGAAGCCGGCCGGCACCGGGTGATCCCTGAGGAACCCGCGGGCCTGCTGCACCGACTTGAACACGCCGAACGGGGTGCCCGGGGCGGCGAAGCCGAAGTTGGCGATGATGTAACGGCTGCCGGTGGCGGTGTCGCCGATGGACTGCCACAGGCATGGCGGCGGCGGTACCGGCAGCGGGACCTGGGCGGTGCCGGTCGCCCCGACGTCGCCTTTCAGCGCGATCAGGTTGCTCAGCAGCACCGAGCAGGTGCTCCCGGTGCAGCCCACGCCGGAGCCCGCGGTGGCTGGCCCGGCCAGCGCCAGTGGGGCCAGCAACCCGGCCAGCAGCAGGCCAGCGGCGGCGGCGCGCCGGGTCACGGCTTGCACTCCCGCGCCTGCGGATAATAGATGACCGG
>DATCUG010000079.1:0-2575 GCA_036567525.1 Streptosporangiaceae bacterium
GACCGCGGCCAGCACCCCCGGCACGGTCGGGATGACCTGTTCCTCCAGCGCATCGGCGAACGGCAGCGGAACGCACGCCGCGGCTACCCGCCGCACCGGCGCGTCGAGGAACTCGAACCCCTCGTCGGCCACGATCGAGGCCACCGTGCCGCCCCAGCCGCCCTGGTACGGGTTCTCCTCCACGATGACCAGCCGGGACGTCTTCTGCACCGAGGCCAGCACGGCCGCCATGTCCAGCGGCACCAGGCAGCGCAGGTCGATGACCTCGGCCGACACACCCTCGGCCGCAGCCTGCTCGGCCGCCGCCAGCGCCAGCGGCACCGTCGACGCCAGCGCGACCAGCGTCACGTCCGACCCCGGCCGCGGCACCGCGGCCTGCCCGAGCGGCACCACATGCCCGTCCGGCGCGGCCGGGCCCTTGCTGGCGAACAGCCCCTTGTGCTCGAAGAACACCACCGGGTCGTCGCTGCGGATGGCGGCGGCCAGCATGCCGACCACATCGGCGGGCGTGGCCGGGGCGGCGATCTTCAGCCCGGGCACGGTCAGCGCCCAGTTCTCCACCGCCTGCGAGTGCTGCGCGCCGAAACCCAGCCCGCCCCCGTTCGCGGTACGCACCACCAGCGGAACGCTGACCTGCCCGCCGGTCATGTACCGCATCTTCGGGATCTCGTTGGCCAGGTAGTCCCAGCAGCAGGCGAAGAAGTCGGAGAACATGATCTCGGCCACCGGCCGCAGCCCGGTCATCGCGGCCCCCATGGCCGCGCCGAGAATGGCCTGCTCCGAGATGGGCGTGTCCCAGATCCGCTCCGGCCCGAACTCATCGAACACCCCGGCCATCGTCTTGAACACGCCGCCGGCCGCCCCGATGTCCTCGCCCAGGCAGACCACCGACGGGTCGCGGCGCAGTTCCCGGGCGATCCCCTCGGCCACCGCCTCGCGATATGTGATCAGGTCCGCCACGCCGAGCCTCCATCCGCCCACACGTCGGTGAACGCCGCGGCCGGGTCGGGCGGTGGCGCCTCCTTGGCCGCCTCGACCGCCGCCGCGACCACCGTGGCCGCCCGCTCCGCCGCCGCGGTGACCGACGATTCCGGCACCGACAACGCGGCCAGCCGCTGCCGGGCCAGGTCCAGCGGATCCCGCCGCAGCCACTGCTCGACTTCCCCGGCCGGCCGGTACTTGCCCGGGTCGGTCCGGCTGTGCCCGAAGTGCCGGTAGGTCCGCGCCTCCAGCACGGTCGGCCCGTCACCGGCCCGGGCCCGTGCCGCAGCCCGCGAAACCGCCTCGGCCACCGCGACCACGTCGTTGCCGTCGATGACCTCGGCCGGCAGCCCGTAGGCCGGGGCCCGGTCCGCGGCCGGGCTGGCCACCGCGGTCACCGCACCGATCGGCGTGTACTCCATGTACAGGTTGTTCTCGCAGACGAACAGCACCGGCAGCGACCAGATCGCGGCCAGGTTCAGCGCCTCGTGGAACGCGCCGATGTTGGTCGCCCCGTCACCGAAGAACGCCACCGCCACCTGGCCGGTGCCGCGCAGCTTGGCCGACCAGGCCGCGCCCGCCGCCAGCGGCAGATGCGCGCCGACGATCGCGTACGAGCCGAGCATGCCGGCCGACGCCTTGGTCAGGTGCATCGACCCGCCCTTGGCGCCGCACAGCCCGGTGCCCCGGCTCATCAGCTCGGCCAGGCACTCGGCCGGGGTCGCACCGCGCGCGATCGCGTGATGGTGCCCGCGGTAGGTGGCGAACACGTAGTCCCCCGGCCGCAGCGCCGCGCTGGCGCCCACCGCGACCGCCTCGTGGCCGGCCGCCAGGTGCGTGGTCCCCTTGACCAGCCCGGCCAGGAACAGATCGTGCGCGGCCCGCTCGGTGCGCCTGATCACCTCCATCTGCTCGTACAGCGTGAGCAGATCGGCCGCGCCCAGGCTGAGCGCCGCCTCTTCGCGCACCGTCATGGCCGCTCCTCTCCGCGAAAACCCTCATTTAGCCGAACGCCAGTGCCCCCAGGCGGCCGCCGCCCGCCCCCGGCCGTGCTCAGTGCATCTGCTGCCCGCCACTCACGTTGAGCGCCTCGCCGGTGATGTTGGCTGCCCGGTCAGAGGCGAGGTACGCGCAGGCGTGCCCGATGTCGGCGGTGGACTGCGGCCGGCCCAGCGGGATGCCGGCCAGGAATGCCTGCCAGCCGGTCTCGCCGTCGAGCTGATTCAGGATGCCGGTGGCCGGGTCGTCCCACAGTGGGGTGCGCACCACGCCTGGGCACACCGCGTTGACGGTGACGTTGTCCGCCGCCACCTCCTTGGCCAGCGACTGGGTCAGCCCGATCACGCCGAACTTGGACGCGCAATAGTGCGCCAGGTTGGGCAGCCCCTCCTTGCCCGCCATCGAGGAGATGTTGATGACCCGCCCGCAGTGGCGGGCCACCATCGGCCCGAGCACCCGCTGGGTGACCACGAACACGCCGCGCAGGTTGACCCCGAGCAGCCGCTCCCAGTCCGCGTCGGTGATCTCCAGGAACGGCGCCACGCTGGATATCCCGGCGTTGTTGACCAGCACGTCGATCGGGCCGAGCTGCTGC
>DATCUG010000080.1:0-2770 GCA_036567525.1 Streptosporangiaceae bacterium
CGCCGCGATGGTCGAGTTCCAGCTGGCCGCGTTCACGGTGACGTTCGAGCCGCTCTGCGACCAGGTGCCGTTCCAGCCGCTCTGCACGGCCTCACCGGCCGCCGGGAACGTGAACGTGAGCGTCCACGGGCTGATCGCCGCGGCGCCCTTGTTGGTGATGGTGATCGAGCCGCCGAACCCGCCCGGCCAGCTGCTGGTCACCGCGTAATGCACCGCGCAGCTACTGTTGGCCGGCGGTGGCACCGTGAACGTGACCGGCGGGGACGGCAGCGACGTGTTGCCGTGGCTGTCCACCGCGACCACGTTGTACGTGTAGCTGTTCCCGACGGTCAGCCCGGTCAGCGACATCGACGTGGCCGAGGTGTTGCCGGCCAGCGTGCTGTTCCCGCTGCTGCCCTCCTGGTACACGTTGTACGAGGCCACCGGGTAGGTCCCGGCGGTGGCGGCGGGCCAGGACAGCGTGGCCGCGCCCGACGTGCTGCTGGACGTGCTGGAGGACAGCCCGGACACGGTGGGCTGGCCGGGCGCGCCCGGCGCGGTGACCCCGGTGCCGCCGCTGCCCGGGAGCTGCACCACGGTCAGCGTGTACGGCGCGACCGTCACCGACGAGGTCGACGACTGCGTCGCGCTGGTGATCGAGGTGCCGTTGTTGGCCAGCGTGTACACGGTCGGCGAGCCGGACGGGGTGAAGCCGCTGTAGCTCAGCCCGACCGTGTACGAGTTGCCTGGGTCCTCGTTGTCGATCAGCACATCCAGGCCGCCGCCCGCCCGGCGCACCGCGTGCACCCGGACCAGCGCGTTGCTGGACGTGGAGGTGACCATCTCGTCGCCCGGCGCGCCCAGCTTGGTCAGCATCTCGATGCCGTAGTACGGAGCGAACGGGGTGTCGGTGGCCGGCTCGGTGGTCCCGCCGTAGTTGGTGTTGTTGGAGAAGATGCCCTGGTCGCCGTAGTCGGTGGCGCCGTCCACCGTGCTGACCGTGCCTTCCCCGTTGTGCTCGTTCCACCAGTCCACGTTGGCCGCGCCGTTCTCCAGCCAGGTCATGTACATGTCGGCCGCGAACAGCGCGCCCGGCTGGGTGTCCATGTCGATGGACGAGTTGGTCTCGGTGACCAGCACCGGCACGCTGGCCGCGTTGCTGATCCCGGCGTACTGGCTGAGCTGGCTGTGCAGCGTGCTGATGATCCCGGAGATGTCCTGCGGGTCGGTCAGCATCCCGGCGGTGGACGACCCGCCCGGGTAGTAGTGCACGATCACGCACTGGGTGGCCGAGCCGAGCGCGGTCAGCACGGTCTGGTTCCACGACTGCGGGTACTCGGAGTTGGTCACGCCGTCCGGCCAGAACCCGGGGGTGGTCAGCACCACGCATACCTTGGCATTCGCGTCCACCGCGTGGATCGCGGAGATGTACTGCTTGACGTTGGCCGCGTACTCGGCCGGGCCGCAGTTGTAGGTCTGCGACGGCTCGCTGCCCACCGTGACCGGCGAGCCGTTCAGCGACGTGTTGCAGTGCGCGTCGGTCTCCCAGTTGGCGCCGTAGGTGCCGTTGCCGTAGACCTCGTTGCCCACTTCCCAGTACTGGATCCCGTAGTTGTTGGTCACGTCGGCGTTCTGGACCCAGGCCGCGGCCAGCGCCGGCGTGCCGGTGCCGTAGTTGACGGCGATGATCGGCTGCGCACCCGCCCCCTGGGCGGTGCCCATGAAGCTGCTGAAGCTGGTGCCGGGGGCCACGTACCCGTTGTCGGTGGCGGTGTTGGTCTGCCAGTTGTAGATGTCCGAGTAGGACCCGCCCGGGTAGCGCAGCGCGTCGATGCCGGCCGCCTTGAGCAGGCCCGGGATGGCGGTGTCGTTCATGTCGCCGTCGTAGACCGCGGTGTTCAGGCCGATCCCGTGGGCCGGGATCGTGCCCAGCCCGGCGGTCGCGTTCACGGTGACCGAGTCGGCCAGCGTGGCCGCTGCGGCCGGCTGCACGGCGAGGCCGGCTAACCCGCCGGCGCTCAGCACGCACGCCGCCAGCGCGGCGAGACCTCTCCGGGACAATCGGTGCTGCGTCAAACCGTGCTGCATCGCGGCCTCCTCGCGAATCCTCAGCCGCCCCGCCGTACGCGGCAGCCGTCAGAACTTTCGTAGGAGCACGCCCGCCCGCCGTCCAGGCAGCTTGTCGAAGCGCTTCCGCGAGGCACCGGCCGCGGTCAAGTCTTCCCAGTTCAGAACGCCAATGCCCGCCTCATGCCGCCCGCCGCGGGCCGGCCATGAAATGTAACCAAGCCCGTGACGCCTGGTGCGCGACCCGCAGGCGCAGGTCATGTCACGGCTGATGATCATGACTTAGGTAGTACTGGAATCCTACCTACGCCATGATCACGAACTGGTGATCATGCGGGGGCGCGGTCAGGCGGAGTCGCGGATGACCAGTTCGGTGTCCAGGATGATGTGCGCGGGCTCCTGGCCGCCGCGGGCGATCAGCGCCAGCAGTTCGGCGGCCATCCGGGCGCCCATCGCCTCGACCGGCTGCCGCACCGTGGTCAGCTTCGGGTCGGTGTGCTGGGCCAGCGGGGAGTCGTCGAAGCCGATGACCGCGATGTCGTCTGGCACCCGGCGGCCGATCCGCCGCAACGCGCCGCACACGCCCGCGGCCATCAGGTCGGACGCGGCGAACACGGCGTCGATGCCGGGCCGCCGGTCGAGCAGCCGGTACAGGCCGTGCTCGGCCGACACCCGGCCGAAGTCGCCGAACACGATCAGCCCGGGATCGGTCAGCCCGGCCTCG
>DATCUG010000081.1:0-7842 GCA_036567525.1 Streptosporangiaceae bacterium
GGCCGACGAGCACGCGTCGCTGGCCAAAGCGTTCTGCACCGTGCGGATGCGCGAGACGGTGGGCTGGGCCCGCGAGCTGATGGGCGGCAACGGCATCCTGCTGGAGCACAACGTGGGCCGGTTCGTGGCCGACGCCGAGGCCATCTACTCCTACGAGGGCACCCGGGAGATAAACACGCTCATCGTCGGCCGGGCCATCACCGGCCTGTCCGCATTCGTCTGACCGGTCAGGGTCAGGCCGGCTGCTGGCGTGCGGCTTCCAGGGCCAGGCACAGCTCGGCCACATCCCGCGGCGCGGTCAGGCTGCGGCCGGTGGCCGCGGTGATCCGGCGCAACCGGTGCCGCACCGTGTTCGGGTGCACGAACAGCCGCTCCGCCGCCGCGGCGGCCGACCCGCCACTGTCCCGCCACGCTTCCAGCGTGTCCAGCAGCACCGCCCGCTCCGCGTCGGGCAGCGCGGCCAGCGCGCCCAGCACCGAGCCGGTCACGTGCCGCATGACGTCCGGGGTGCTGGCCGCAGCCACGGCCAGCGGAGCCTGGTCGAACAGGGTGACCGCCGCGCTGCCCGGGGCGGCCGCGGTCATCGCGATCCGGGCGAAGCGCAGCGCCTGCCCGGTGTCCTCCAGCGCCTGGTACTGCGGGCTGATCCCGATCCGGTGCGCCGAGCGGCCAGCCAGGAGCGTGCTGAGCTGGCCGAGCTGCCGCGGGGTGCGCAGCACCACGATGCCCACCTGCAGGTCGGGCAGCAGCCGCCAGGCCGAGGAGATCCCGCCGGCGCGCAGTCGGTTCTCCGCGTCGCGGATGGCCTGCCGGCCCAGCTCGGGGACTTCCGCGGCCACCACCACGTACGGCCCGCGCCGGGTGAGGCGCAGCATCTCCGCGGCCTCCCACAGCGTCCTGGTCTCGGTGATCCGGCCTTCGAGCAGCGCGCCGACCAGCGCGGAACGCTCGTGCTCCCGGGTCAGCACGCGCGCCGTCATCGCGCCCCGGTAGCCCGCCGACATGGCCTCGATGAAGTTGGTCTGCAGCAGCCACACCTGCGACGAGGCCCGGACCAGGGTGGCGCTGTCCGGCGTGCCGCTGCGCTCCGCCTCGGCCACGAAGCACTCCCAGATGAACCGGGTGCCGACCCGGTAGGCGTCCATCAGCGCGGGCAGCGGGACGTCCGCATCGGCCCGGCGGCGGCCGTTGTGCTCGGCGGGCGAGACGTCCCTGACCGAGGGCGTGCCCAGCGAGCCCAGTACGTACTCCAGGTGCGCGCGGCAGCTGTCCCGCAGCTCGGCGGGCGGCACCGTGGGCTGGTCCCGGTAGAAGCTGACCTCCGCGACAATCCGCTCGGTCATCGCCGTGGCCAGCGCGTCGATCCGCTTGGCCAGCACCCGGCCCAGCTCGGCTAGCTGCTCGTCAACGGCCCAGTCATCTGGTTCCGGCCCCATGGCCAGATGATAAAAGGCCGCCGCGGCCCGGGTACATGACCGGATTGTCCGCATGCATTACCGGATTCACGCAGCGTTGTCCGGGCGAACGTAGACAACACGGGACACCGAGTTAACGATGAGAACTATGGTCCGTACGTCTCGGTAACTGGGAGGCCCACATGTCCACTCCCCTGCCCAGAGATATCGGCGATCAGCTCGGCCGGCTTGGCCGCCACTGGGGCTGGATCCTGTTCTTCGGCATCCTCATGGTGATAGCCGGGGTGTTCGCGGTCGCCTGGCCCGGCCCGACCGTGCTGGTGCTGGCCGTCCTGTTCGGCCTGCAGATCCTGGTGTCCGGCATCTTCTCGTTCATCAACGCGTTCGCCGCCGACGAGTCCGGCGGGATGCGGGTCTGGAACGTGATCCTCGGCCTGCTCGGCATCCTGATCGGGCTGTGGGCGATCCGGCACATCATCGTCTCGGTGGTCGCACTGGCCCTGCTGATCGGGATCTACTGGGTGGCTTACGGCGTCGCCCAGATCTACACCGCGATCGCGCACCAGGAGGCGCCGCACCGCGGCTGGCTGGGCTTCATCGGCGCGCTCAGCGTGTTCGCCGGCATCATCGTGATCGCGTGGCCGGGCCCGTCGCTGGTCACCCTGGCCATCGTGCTCGGCGTCTGGCTGATCATCTACGGCATCATGGAGATCATGCTGGCGTTCCGGGTGCGGTCGCTGCACCAGCACGTGCAGCGCGTGGTGACCAGCCCGGCCTGACCCGGCTGGCTGTCACTGCCCCGTCCTAGAGTGGGGCTATGCCAACGGACACGGATACACAGGCTGCCCGGGCCCAGCGGTTCCGGGCCCTGCACGAGGGGCCGGACCTGCTGCTGCTGCCCAATCCCTGGGACGCCGGGTCGGCCCGGCTGTTCGAATGGCTGGGTTATGCCGCGCTGGCCACCACCAGCGGTGGTTTCGCCGCCCGGCTCGGCCGGCTGGACGGCGGGGTGACCCGGGACGAGGCGCTGGCGCACGGCGCCGAGATCGCCGCGGCCACCAGCCTGCCGGTGTCCGCCGACCTGGAGAACGCGTTCGCCGACGACCCGGCCGGCGTGGCCGAGACGATCCGGCTGGCCGCCGCGGCCGGGCTGGCCGGCTGCTCGGTCGAGGACTACACCCGGGATGACGGCCAGCCGATCTATGACCTGGGGCTGGCCCGGGACCGGGTCGCGGCGGCGGCCGGCGCGGCCAAGGGCACCCCGGGCCCGCTGGTGCTCACCGCCCGGGCCGAGAACTACCTGCACGGCCGGCCCGGCCTGGCCGACACGATCAGCCGGCTGCAGGCCTACCAGGAAGCCGGCGCGGACGTGCTGTACGCGCCCGGGCTGACCAGCCTGGACGACATCCGCACCGTGGTCCGCGAGGTGGACCGGCCGGTCAACGTGCTGGCCCTGGCCAGCGGCCCGGGTATCCCCGAGCTGGCCGCGGCCGGTGTCCGCCGGGTCTCGGTCGGTTCCCAGTTCGCCTACGCCGCCTACGGCGCGGCCGTCCAGGCCGCCCGGGAACTCCGCGACCAGGGCAGCTACGGCTTCTCCGCACTGGCCGCCAAAGGCCGCGCCGACATCCAGGACGCGTTCTCCGGGTAACCCCGCGCGGCGCGGCCTCGAGCCGCCGCCAGGGACCGGGTCACCCGTCCAGGCTGAGCACCATGGTCGGGCGTTCAATAACGTGGTCTTCGCGCAGCGGGCGGACCGCGGTGCCGATGGCGAAGAACTCGGTGGTGTGCGAGCCCCAGGTGTGGCTGTGCTGCCGAAGCTGCACCCCGACGATGCCCTCCGCGTGCAGCTGCTCGGCCTCGTCCTGCATCCGGCTCATGGCCAGCTCCCGGGCGTCGTACAGAGCCTGGGTGAACTGCTCCAGCTCCACGTTGCGGCCGATGTTGCTGACTTTGCTGCCCAGCCGCTGGTGCGCGATGTGGTACACGCACGAGCCCATCACCATGCCCAGCGGCGCGTAACCGGCCCGGATCAGCGTCCAGAAGTCCTGCCCGGACAGGTCCGAGGTGAACGGCTGCTTCTTGTTGTTGCGCCAGTCGGTGACACCCCCGCCGCCCGCGCCCGGCTCGGCCTTGACCGCGGTGCCGACCGCGATGAACTCGGCGATGTCGCTGCCGAACTCCTTCAGCTCGACATCCAGCCGCACCCCGACGATGCCGTCCGCGCCGAGCGCGTCGGCTTCCGCCTCCATCCGGGTCATGGCCAGCTCGCGGGCGTGATACATGGCCTGCGACAGCACGTCGAGTTCCTGGTTCCGGCCCCAGCGGCCGACCTGCAGCCCGACATGGTAGATCGAGCTGCCCAGCACCAGCCCGAGCGGGCGGAACCCGGCCTCCCGGACCAGCAGGAACTCGTTCACCGACAGGTCTGAGGTGAAGATGGCGCCTGGCCGCCCCGGCTGCAGCTCGGCTAGCCTGCGGATGGCGTCCTGCGGGACCCCTTCCGCGCTCAGCTCAGTGCTCTGCTGGTCGGTCATCAAGTTCTCCTCTGTCAGCTTCCCAGCTTGACGCGGGCCGCCTGCCGTCGCTGCGGGTCGAGGGAGAGCACGGCCAGCGGCGGCGCTGGCTTGGCCGCCTGGGCGAACCGCACCGTGGCCGTGCCGATGATGGTCACTTCCACGATGTGGTCCTTGCCGTGCTCCTGCATCGGGCACTCCCGGTCGTGCACCCGCATGTCCATCCGGGACACCACGACGGCCTCGCCGCCCAGCCGGCGGACGTCCCGTTCCAGCTGCTGCCGCGCGTCGTGCCGGCTGTCGTTGACCAGCTCGGTGTACCCGACCACCTCGGCGTTGCCCGCGCCCCAGCGGGTCTGGCCCACGGTCAGCCAGTCGTCGTGCCGCGCGCCCACCGAGATGCCCAGCGCCAGCCCGCACGGCACCCAGCCGGCGTGGATCAGCTTGGCGAAGTCCTGGCCGGACAAGTCCGAGCTGAACGGCGTGCCCAGCGGCACCGCCCCGGGCGCGCGGACCGCGGTGCCGATCGCCTTGAACTCCAGCCCGCCCGCCGGGAACGAGCCGATGCTCAGCGTCACCCCGACGATGCCGTGCCCGCCCAGCGCGGCGCACTCCTCCTGCATCCGGCTGATGGCCTGGTGCCGGGCCTGGTACATGGCCTGGGTCAGCGGGCCGAACGAGCCGTAGCCGCCCTGCCCGGACACCTGGGTGACGCTGCGGTAGGCCTGCACATAGCCGTAGCCGGACCACGCGCCCGGGCAGTTGTACCCGCCGGTGAAGCCGATGTTGTACACCGCCGCGCCGAGCACCTGGCCGACCGGCTCGAAGCCGGCGCTGCGGATGGCCGCGAACTCGTCGCTGGTGAGCGCGGAACCCCAGGTCCCGCTCTGGCGGATCTCGGCCATCCGGGCCCGGGCAGCCGTGGGAAGGTCACTGCCCGCGCGGTCCTCGGCCACCGTGCGCCCCTTCCGGCATCGTCGCAGAACCAACGATACCTGCCGGTCCCCGGATCACCGATTGATCGCGGGCAAGCTCAGCCGTCGTTGTCAGCCGCGTCCCATTCCTGGTTGCGCTCCCGGACGAGCTCCAGGGCGTTCTCCGCTTCCTCCCGGGAGGCGTAGGGCCCCAGCCGGTCCTTGCCCGGGCAGCCCGCACCATGCTCGACCGTTCCGTGCTTGAGGCAGTACCACCAGCTCTGGTCGTCGTCCATGCACACTAGACTCGCAGACCATGGCGACTCTGCTCCACCCTGGCCGGCTCTCCCCACCACGGCGCGTGCCGGCCAGCATCCCGCGGCCCGAGTACGTCGGCCGCAAGTACCCGAAGACCGGCGAGCCCGACGTCAAGGACGCCGACACGATCGAGCGGATGCGGGTGGCCAGCAAGCTGGCCGCCCAGGCCCTGCACGAGGTCGGCCGGCACGTGGCGCCCGGGGTCACCACTGACGAGCTGGACCGGGTCGGGCACGAGTTCCTGGTCGAGCAGGGCGCCTACCCCAGCACGCTGGGCTACCGCGGCTACCCCAAGTCGCTGTGCACCTCGCTGAACGAGGTCATCTGCCACGGCATCCCGGACGACACGGTGATCGCCGACGGGGACATCGTCAACGTGGACATCACCGCGTACCTGAACGGGGTGCACGGGGACACCAATGCCACGTTCCTGGCCGGCGACGTCGACGAGGAGTCGCGGCTGCTGGTCGAGCGCACCCACGAAGCGATGATGCGCGGCATCCGGGCGGTCGCGCCCGGCCGCCCGCTGAACGCCATCGGCCGGGTCATCGAGTCGTACGCACGGCGGTTCGGGTACGGGGTGGTGCGCGACTTCACCGGGCACGGCATCGGCACCACGTTCCATTCCGGGCTGATCGTGCCGCACTTCGACGACCCCGGCGTCAACGTGATCATGGAGGAGGGCATGACGTTCACCATCGAACCCATGCTCACCCTGGGCACGATCGCCTACGACGTGTGGGACGACGGCTGGACCGCGGTCACCAGGGACCGTAGGCGGACCGCTCAGTTCGAGCACACGCTGCTGGTCACCGGTACCGGCTACGAGATCCTCACGCTCCCGTAGGTCTTTTCAGCTCCTGCCGGGCATCGGGCGATTTCTCCAGCGCAACGCCAGTACCAGCGCGATGACGAGCAGCACCAGCCCGGCCACCATGGCCCCGGCGAACCCGGCCACCTGGCTGCTCGAATAGTGCACCGCGTCGATGACGCCGGGGGCTGGCCCCGGGCCGAGGTGCGCTGAGTCGGCCAGCGCTCCGTTCCCGGTAGCCGCGGCCGCCGGGAGCTTGGCCAGCGCGGCCGCCTGGTGCAGGGCGCCGTCCGGGTTGATCAGGCCGAAGCCCACCTGCTTCGAGTAGCCGCCTGTGGGGTGGTTCCGGGCCGACCGGGCGATGGCCAGGTCCACCAGGCTGACCGGCAGGTGCGGGTACACCGACTTGATCAGCGCCACGGTCGCGGTCAGCCAGGCCGCCGCGGCCAGGCTGTTGAACATCGTGTAGCCCTGGCCCTGTGGCCCGGTCACGGTGAGCACGTCGGCTGGGGCGGCCACCAGGATGGACTCGTTGGCCGGGGTGGCGATGAACTTCGACGGCGCCGTCATCCCCGGTAGCAGCACCGCGGCCGTCCCGAGCACGCCGGGCATGCTGTCCGGGACCGCGCTGGCGTTGCGTGCCACGTGCCGGCCGGCGAATTCCGGGCCGATCACGACCGTGTTCCGGGACTGGGCGTACTCGACCGCGCGGTCCAGCACGGCCGAGTCCACGTAATTCTCGCCGGCTACGTAAATGACCTGGGCGCCGTGCCCGGCCGCGTACCGGATCGCGGCGGCATACCCACGCAGCCAGGCACCGTTCCCGACGTGACCGGGCACCTTTTCGGCCAGGATCCGGGCGGCCGGCGCCAGGCCGAGCGTGCCGGCCGGGTTGCTGCCGCTGGGGCCGCGCCCGGCCACCCCGGACGCGAACACGGTACCCAGCGCGTTCGAGTCGCCGCTCACGTTGCCGAATGACGGGCCGGTGGTCACGTCCCCGGCCAGCCCGGACGCACTCGGGTCCACCCCGCCGGCCAGGACGGCTATCGTCACGCCCTGGCCCTTGCTGATCTGCCAGGCGGCGCGCATGTCGCGGACCAGCTGCTTGGCCGCGGACGGGCCGAAGCCGGGACCGGCCGGCTGGGCTGGCCGGGCTGAGCCAGCCGCGCTCGCCGGGCTGGCGGTGCTGGCGGTGCTGGCCACGGCGGGTGCGGCCGTAACCGCCAGCAGGCTGAGCGCCGCGGTGGCCAGCGCGCCCCGGGCCAGCGGCCGGCTCAGCATCGGATATCCGCTCGTGAGCACGGCGATCCGCCCCCGGTGAGCACTGTGATCAGCTTGGTCAGCACGCCGCTGCCGAGGTGCTGCGGCTCGCTGGTCAGATCGTCGGGGCCGGCCCGGCCGTCGGCGAAGCCGGCCGCGTAGAAGAAGGCATAGGGCCCGTTGCCGGTGGCCGCGTGGAACCAGCCGCGCTGCGCGTCGCCGTACCCGGCCACCCGGGTGCCTGGGAAGCTGGCCGCCCGCACCCCGGCGTGCCCCGGCTGGATGGTCAGGCCGGACACCGCGCTCTGCGCGGCGGCGGTGCTGGGCATGACCGCGATGCCGACGGTTACCGCCAGCGACCCGGAAGCGTCGGTGTAGGTGGCCCGCAGCATGGTGCGGCAGCCACGGGCGCGGAAGATGGCCGCGGCCGCCGCGTCCAGCGCGGCCGTGCAGGACGCGGCCGGTGCGATGCCCACCCGCAGCGCGGTGGTCCGTTGCTTGCCTGAGCTGAGATAACTGATCGAGGCCGGGAACAGCCGGCCGGCCGGCAGCCGCTGCCACCGGGTGGCGATCTCCGCCCGGCCTGCGGCGGCGGCCTCCGCCGCGGTGGC